>JAFZIX010000039.1 GCA_017554135.1 Bacteroidales bacterium
ACATTTGAGGAAGCCAAAAACCTGCTGCTTGCCTGGCAGGAAATCGCCTTCAAGAACGGCTATACCGCCGTCGCCGATGCAGGCACGGAGATTTTCTTCAAAGATTCCGCCCGGGCATACCATGCCTTGGAGGAAGAAGGCAAACTGAAGTTGCGCACCTACGCATACATTTTGACCGAAGACAATGTGGCCGATCCGAAGGCCGAGGTGGCCCGCGTCGCCGCGGTCCGCGCCAATTACAGCGGGGAATACTTCCATGTGGTGGGCATCAAGGCGTTCCTTGACGGTGTGACGGAAGCGCACACGGGCTGGCAGAACCAGGATTATGCCGATCAGCCGGGCTATCACGGCGTGGAGCGTTTCAACAACCACGACAAGATGGTGCAGCTGATTGCAGAAGCCGACAAGCAGGGGCTCTCCGTCCATGTCCATTCCGAAGGCGGCGGAGCCACCCACTTCATGCTCGGCTGTATCGAGGACGCGGAAAAGATTACCGGCGACATGGACCAGCGCAACGTGCTGGCGCATCTGCACTTCGTGACGGAAGAAGATATCCGCCGCATGGCGGCAACCGGTTCTGTCCCGGCGGTGCCTCCGCTCTGGACGGCGGCAATTCCGGGCTTCTATGACATTGAAGTCAAGTATGTGGGTGAGGAAGTGGCCAGAGAGTCTTATCCCATCAAGTCCTTCTTTGACGCAGGCGCATGCCCGGTCTTCCATTCGGACTACCCGGTCTCTCCGTCATTCAATATCCCCATCAGCATTTACATGGCTGAAACCCGCGCTCTTCCCAAGGGTATGCTTGACGGGGCGGACACCCGGCACAATGTCAAGGAAGCCATCTCCCGCGAACAGTCCCTGCGGGCCCTGACCATCAATGTGGCGCATGCATGGCATCAGGAGCATCGCCTGGGTTCCATCGAGTTCGGCAAGATTGCCAACATGACGGTGTATGACTGCGACTTCCTCCACGACGACATCGAGAAGGTGGCACAGGCCAACCTCATCGCCACCCTCGTGGACGGCAAGGAAGTCTATAAAGCGTAAAACATGACAGAGATAACAATAAGTGTTGGCTTGAACGATGCCGTCACTAAGCGGCAGGAGTATCAGACAGAGATGTACGTCGACATCATGAAGCACGTATGTCAAAGTTACCGTGTTCCTTTCTCGTTTATCGTTTCAGATGGTGGTTATTTCCACGATAATGGTGATTATACACAGGAAAAGACCCTTGTCCTTTGTTTTCTTGACACCGAGAAGGGTGTTGTGGAGAGCATCGCAAGAGATCTCTGCGCCTTTTTCCACCAAGAATCCGTCCTGTTAACCGAGAGTAAGGTCAGAGCCTATTATATAAAAGAACAACTATAAGGCTTAGCAATGCATTCCATGGGAAGGAACAGAATCCATTTGTCATCCGTTGCTTCTACGGCAGTTGCCCTGCTGTTTCTGGTGTTTCCGTTCACCGGATGTAATCGCGTAGCCGATAAAGCCTTCGGCGCCGAGGCCGAAACCCTGTAGTAAAATGAAATCAGAATAATAATGAAAAGAGTTTTTGTTTTTCTGAGCACCGTGCTCCTTGTGCTGTCCTGCGGCAAAATAGATGGAGTAAAGACCGTGGATCTTGCCAAACTCTCGGCCGATTATGAGGCAAAGGACGGTGATATACTCACGGGCATACTCGACGGCAATTACAAGATTACCATTGCCGACGGTGCCACCGTGACGCTGAAGAATGCTGTTGTGTACGGGGTAGATGACCGGGACTGTAAGTGGGCCGGCATCACCCTCCTTGGAGATGCCACCCTTGTTCTTGAGGCTTCCAATATCGTGAGAGGTTTCGACGCCGGATTTCCCGGCATCCTTGTTCCCAAAGGCAAGACGCTCACCATAACGGGGAACGGAAAACTGGATGCGAGCAGCAACGGATGTGCCCCCGGAATCGGCGGTGATGACGATAACGGTGGCAATATTGTCATCCTGGGGGGCACCATCCGCGCTACAGGCGGAGATGGTGCCGCCGCCATCGGATCCATGCGTTTTAGAAGTTGTGGCGACATCACCATCAGCGGTGGCACGGTAACTGCCATTGGGGGCGATGATGGGGCCGGTATTGGAAGTGGCCTTGAAGCCTCGTGCGGAAACATCACCATCAGCGACGGAACCGTTATAGCTGAATCGGTACTTTCTGCGGCTGGCATCGGCTGCGGCCACTTGGCGACTTGCGGAAATATCTCCATCAGCGGAGGCGACGTCACCTCGCGGGGCGGAGATGATGCCGCCGGCATCGGCAGCGGCAGCGGAGAAGATGACGACGAAGAAGATGACGAGGACGAAGAGGATGAAAGCGATGATGTGACCTCCATTTGCGGAGACATTACCATTAGCGGCGGTACGGTAACGGTTCACGGCCACAGCATCATTGCTGCCGCAGCCATCGGCTCGGGCTGCAACGCCCGCTGCGGCAACATCCTCATCAGCGGGGGCACGGTTACAGCCGAAGGCGGATACAAATCCGCCGGAATAGGCACCTCGGAAAGAGGAAGCGTGGGCAACATTACCATCACCAGCGGCGTAACGCAGGTGACGGCCAAGAAATGGGACGAGAAGACCCCGCACAGCATCGGCGGTGGCGTGGACTACGTCAGTATCGGCACCGTGACCATCGGCGGCAAAGTGGGCCCCGTGAGCGAAAGTCCGTTTGTCTATAAGCCGTAAGCAAATGATTATAAACTATCCCATAGATAATTACGAGAAGATCAATCTTGCCGACTGGCAGCAGGTGGGCGAAGGCGGCAACGGGAAGACGTATGTCAATCCCGCGGCACCGGGCGAGATTCTCAAGGTGAACAATGCCCGCCTGAGCACGCTGGAGGCAGTTACGCACGAATATGAAGTTTCCAAGGCCGTGGCCGGTTTGGGAATCTCCGTCCCCGAAGTGTATCACATCGTGCGTGTCGGGGACGCCTATGGCACCATCTCCCAGTTGATTAAAGGCAAGAAATCCCTCTCGCGCATCTGCCATGAGAATCCGGAGCGCACGGAAGAAATGGCCCGTCTCCTGTGTCAAAAGGGAAAGGAACTCTTTTCCACACCCTGCAATACGGAATTCTTCCCTAGCAGGAAGCAGCAGGCTCTTTGGGCCATTGAGAATACCTCTTATGTAGGCAAGAAGAGCGGAGAGATAATCCGTGCTTTCATTGAAACCATTCCCGAGAGTACGGGCTGTTCCCACGGAGACTTCCAGCCAGGCAATCTCATCCAGGCCGGTGAGTATTATTACTGGATTGACCTGGATAGGTTTGCGTACGGAGGCCCCATGTTCGATATCGGCCACCTGTTCCTGATTTGCCACGTGTACGCCCCCATGAAGCGGGTACAGGATATCTTCCATATGACCCAGGATCAGTTCCAGCGCTTCTGGGACGCCTTTGCCAAGGAGTACACCGGGAAGGAAGACCACTCGGCGTTTGACGCACTGGCTGGCAAATTCGCCGCCGTCGATGTGATTCTCCGGACAGTCTTCCAGAAACCGACATTCGTTGAGAAACTCTTCTTCGGCCTCTATGTCAGAAAACTGGTTAAATTGTATTATTGAAAACTATGAGCGTATACGAAACCATAGATTTGAACGATTATGTTCAGACCGGTGAGGGCGGCACGGCCCAGGCTTACACACGCAAAGACGGCAAGACGCTGGCCAAACTCTACAATCCCGGATTTGAGGCCGACAGGGCTGCGGCGGAATTCTTCACGGCCCGCACCGTCTTCGAGATGGGCATCCCCACGCCGGAGCCTTACAGGCTGGTAACCGACGGGGAGCGTTTCGGCGCCGAGTACGAACTAATCAAGAACAAACGCTCCTTTGCCCGTATCATCTCCGAAGAGCCCGAGCGCCTGGAGGGAGTTTCCCTGACCTTCGCAAAAGCCGCCCGGGAACTGCACGCCCACAAGGCCGATACTGTCCGTCTCCACTCTTACAAGGAAGTCTTGACCCGCTTTTATCAGGAAAAGAACCTTGTCCCGGAAGATTATAAACAGCGCGCCCTGGCTTTCCTTGAGAAAGTGCCGGAAGCCGATACCTGCCTTCACGGAGACCTCCAGATAGGGAACATCATCACGGACGGAGACCGCACGCTCTGGATCGACGTGGGCGAGTTCAGTCACGGCGTTCCCGAATGGGACATATCTATTCTTTGGACGATGGCCCACAATATGAAAGCCGACCGTTCGGTGAACCTTTTCCACATTACTCCGGAAATGTTTAACAAGCACTGGAATATCTTCCTTCCCGCCTACCTGGGAACTACGGATCCAGGCAAACTGGAAACTTATACCAGGCGTCTCTTTCCCTTTTATGCCGCCAAGGTCCCGTATGTCTTTGATATGGCGTACCACACCTCCCTTCCGGCCGAAGCCCTGCAGAAAATCATTCAAATGTTCCCATGAAACGAACTCTTATCCTGATCACCCTATTTTTTCTGATGATTACCTCCTGCACCCATAATCCCAAAGACCGCACCCTTCCTTTTGAGGGCATAGAGAATGCCCGCGAGTTGGGCGGTCTGGTGATGCAGGATGGCCGAAGCATCCGCTGGGGAAAACTGGTCCGTTCCGGGAATCTGGCCCTTGCGAGCGACCAGGATGTGGCCATTCTGAAGGACTGCTTCCAGCTGAGCGACGTCTATGATTTCCGCTTTGATGCTGAGGTGGCCGGGGCGCCGGACCGGGAGATAGATGGGGTGCGCAACACGCATCTTTCAACCTTGCCGCAGGCATTGATTGACGGCTTTACCGCCGGCCGCGCCGACACATCCCAGTTCCAGGTGAGCGGTTTTATGGAACGCCTTGCCGAATATGCCTTTAATCCCAAGGCGCAGGAAATGGGGCGCCAGCTCTATCCAGCCATCGTGTTGGATCCCACGTCCCAGCAGCGTTACGGCACCTTCCTCCGGGGGGTGCTGGAAGCCGATGGCGGCGTCCTCTGGCACTGTTCCCAGGGAAAAGACCGCTGCGGCTGGGGCACTGCCTTCGTTTTGGCGGCGCTGGGTGCCAGCCGTGAAACCATTGTAGAAGACTTCGACCTTTCCAATGTCTATTATGCGGCCCAGGTAGAAGCCCTTTCCCAAAAGGTGATCGAAATGGGTGGGGGAGAGGAGGAACTCGCCTTCATTCGCGCCATGGTGGGCGTGAGCACCGAGAACTTCGAGAGCACCCTGGACTTGATAGACGCAAAATACGGTTCCCTGGAGGCTTATCTGGACAATGCTCTGGGCTTCTTTGCCCAGGAGCAGACTGCGTTGCGAAACAAGTTGTTGGAATAGGCCTATTATGAGAGCTAAAACACAATAACCATGATTGCTGACAAAGTCATCTTTGGCAATATCTACACTGTAGATAAGGCCCAACCGAAGGCCGAAGCGGCAGCTATTGCCGGCGGCAAGTGGAGTTAGAATAATAGTATGCTTGAGAGTTTTTACAACAACCTTATCGTCGAGGACCGCTACCGGATGATTCTGGACGGCCTGCAGGTAACACTCGTCATCACGGTCTGCGCCGTCATCCTGGGGACCATCCTGGGCGGCCTGGTGTGCTGGATGCGCATGAGCCGGCGGCCGTGGCTGCAGAAAGTGGCCAAAGTGTACATCGACATCATGCGCGGTACGCCGGTGCTGGTGGTACTCATGCTGATGTATTACGTGATCATGGCGCCCCTGGAAGCCACGGGCATCGTGGTAGCCATCGTCACTTTCGGCATGAATACAGCGGCGTATATCGGTGAGATGCTGCGTACGGGTATAGAGGGTATTGACAAAGGACAGACCGAGGCCGGCCTGGCGCTTGGCTACACGCCCCGGCAGACGTTTTTCAGGATCGTGCTGCCCCAGGTGGTCAAGGCGGTCATGCCGGTGTATCAGGGCGCGGTGATCAGCCTGCTGAAAGGAACCAGTATCGTGGGCTACATTGCCGTGCAGGATATGACCCGGGCGTCGGACCTCATCCGTTCCCGCACCTTCGACGCGTTCTTCCCCCTGATTCTCACGGCCATCATCTATTTCTTCTTGGCCTGGCTCATCGGCCGGCTGTTGACCGCGCTTTCTTCGAAGAAGTATAAGAAGGCTGCTGTGGCCGCCGCCCTGCTGCTGTTGGGTGGAACCGTCTGCTATATTCCCACGCTCACATCCACCGGTAAAGATGCCGCCCGGAAGGAAGTCCCCGCTGTGTTTCAGGCCCTGAAAGGGAAACGCGTATGCGTTGTCCTCGGCAGTATTCAAGATATTGCCGTGTCGGAGATGTCGCCCAATGCTGACATACAACGCGTATCAAGCATGCCCAATATGTTCATGACGCTGGAAAGCGGAAAATCGGATATCATCGTCGCCGAAAACCTCCTTGTGACTTTTGACAAAGACCTTGCGGCCAAGGTGGACACGGTAGGAGCCGGCATTCCCCCTATTCCGCTGGGCGCCATCTTCCGCTTGGGGAACACGGAGCTGCAGCAGGATTTCAACAGCTTCCTCTCCGCGATACGTGCAGACGGCACTTATCAGGAAATCTACGATCGCTGGCGTAATGCCGAAGATATATCCACGCGCCCTCTGCCCGTACAGCGCGGAACGGGCAAAACCCTGACAGTGGCCGTGGCACCGGACACTGCTCCGTTCAACTTCATCAGTTCGGGAGCGCCGGCGGGCCTGGAAATAGATTTTCTCACGGAGTGGGCCAACCGGCGCAATTGGAAGCTGGAGTACCTTGCCATGGAATTCCCTTCCCTGATACCTGCCATACAGACCGGCAAGGCGGACCTGGCGATGGGTGTCATCAGCGCCACGGAGGAGCGCAAGAAACAGGTTCTCTTCTCTGACGGCTACCTGGCCTCACACATTGTGTTCATGACGCGCAAAGGGGAAGCGGGCATCCTCACGGAGCCGGCTTTGCAGTCAGCGGAACAGGCCGGTGGACACCCTTGGGCGCTTATCGTCTGTCTTATTCTCGGCGGAGGTTTTGGCCTCTTCTGCATAGCGCTGTACCTGCGCCGGAAATCCCTTGCCAGACAGGCGGCGGCCTTCCAAACCGAGTCGCAACCCGCCGATGCTCCCATCATCCGCATCTCACACCTCAAAAAGAGTTACGGCTCCCTGGAGGTGCTGAAAGACATCAACGCCGACGTCCGCCGCGGGGAGGTCATCTCCGTCATCGGCCCTTCCGGTACGGGAAAGAGCACGCTCCTTCGCGCGCTGAACCTGCTGGACCCGCCTACCGGCGGCAGCGTCTTCGTCCATGGAAAGGACATCCTTGCCAAGGGCTACC
>JAFZIX010000040.1 GCA_017554135.1 Bacteroidales bacterium
GCAGAGGAAGTCGCGCACCACCACGTTCGAGCATCCGCTCAGGTCGATTCCGTCCTGGTTGTTGGTGCCGGTGTAGCAGCGGATGATTATTTCCTCTTCCGTGAGGTTGTTGCAGGACTCGAAGTACTGGGTCCAGTTGGCGCTGCGGATGAGGGTGATATGCCTGATGTTTATGTTCTCGCACTCGAACATGCGGATCAGGCGGGGCCTCTCCCATTCGTTGTTGCGCCCCTTCCAGGGCCAGCCTTCCCGGAGGGAATAGCCGTCTATGATTCCGCCGCCGGTGATACCGATGTCATGGGCCTTGTTCGCGAAGATGAACTGGAAATCCTCTTTCCCGCGGAAGGATGGAACATCCGCCCTTTTGGCGGGGAAATCCTCGTGCTTCGATGAGGCGCGTAGGATGGAGCCTGCTGCCACATAGAGGGTTACACCGGATTTGAGTTCCAGTGTGCCGCTTACGAAGATGCCTCCGTCAATCAGCACGGTGCCGCCGCCTTTCCTGGAGGCGCAGATGTCTATGGCGTTCTGGATGCGCTCGGTGTTGATGGTTTTGCCGTCCCCGATGGCGCCGAACTTCCGGACGTCGACCACCAGGCCCTTGGGGAGTTCAGCCTTGGGAGCCTTGCCGGCGGGGCGTACGGCAACTATGTACATATCGTGAATTTCGCTGCCATTGTTGCCGAGGATTACAGTTTCACCCTTCTTGAATGCTTTGGAATAGATGTAAAATCTGGCTCCGGCGGCATTCGTGAGGAATTCCCCGGTGGCCGTATACACTTTAAGCCATTCCGGCTTGCCGGCAATTGCGGCGTTATGTGCCACCAGCACACTGGCGTCGCAGTTCAGCGAGAACCTTGCGAGTTCCTCGCGCTTGCTCATCTTCGAGAAATAAGAGGTCTGGATCCAGTCAAGGCCCTTCAGGCTTTCCGGCAGACTGGTGATGGCCACTTCCTGTTCGCCATACATGGACATGCCCTCTTGCAGGCGTCCCTGCTCGATCCAGTGGGAGATGTTATATACATATTGTGATGCATCACTCACATCCAGCCTGTGGATGCATGCTGTATCGGCTGCTGCCCGGAGCGAAAATGCCGCCAGCAGGATGAGTATGACTGTCTTTTTCACTATTTCAGAATCTTGCGTATTCTCTCAAATTCGGCCTCGGTGCGGTCTGTCTTGTCGACAGAAAGTTTCATGGTTGCCGCAACCTTGGATTCGTGTTCGTAGGTGTTGGCGTGGCGAAGCGTCCGCCTGCGCGGAGCATAGTCTTTCATCAGCCGGCGCATGAGCAGATCCTGCTGTATATACTCATTGAGGCAGGATACTACTTCATTCTCGTAATGCATGCCGGTATCCGAAACGCGTTTCTTGTTGCGTTCGAACTTGCCGTTATAGACATATCCGCTCAGGTAATAGTACTTGGCCGCCTTGATGAAGTTGATGTTGCGGAGGGTCAGCGCCCGGTTGATATAGGCACTCGCATGCATCTCCTTTATTTTCGGGGACGATGGAGCGAGTTTCCGTGCGGTTTCTATTTCTTTGACTGCATCGGCGGATGCCTTGTCCATGATAGCAACCACCTCATCCGGAGTAATCCTTCCTCCGGAGTGGGCAATTGCGCTGACTTCCTTGTCGCTCTTCCCGCTCAGGCGCAGTCCCACATACTCGGGAATTCCCATCACATCCTGGCGCACGAAGCCCATGCGGTCCGGAGCCTCCGGGTTGTCGAAGAAATACCAGAAGTTGAACGGTTGCGTGCCGCCTACCGAAAGGCCGTCTCCTCTCCAGAACCATGCAGGCATTATCTTGATAAGCGTTTCGTTGGCGTCGGAAACGGCTTTGAGGGATGCCAGCATGTGCGGTGCTCCTTTCTTGTAGATTTTCTCAAGATAGCCGAGAGCCTGGGCATCCGTGAAAGGAACCCCGGCAATTGCAGATGAAAAGGTAATCTGTGTGAGTCTGCGGATGGGATTGTCTTCCTTGTCTTCTCCGCGGATTATGTAGTCCTGGTTGGTGACGCCTTCGAAACCGGCGGCGCGGATGTTCGCGCACATCTCATTCACCACCCGGTTGTTATACCAATATACGGGGCTGGGATACTCGGCATCGAACACGTGGATGTCCAGGGAAACGCCAAGCCCCATATCATGCAAGTCGAGAGCCCATGGAGGGAAATTGACCAGTGGCTGATCGAATCCGGCATACTTTACTGAAATCTGGAGGCTGTCCTTGGGCATGGCCAGCGAGGCCAGCACCGAGGGCTTTACATACCAGTCCCTGATTCCGAGGAAGGTGGGGCCGGTGCGCTCCTCGTGAAGCATCTTGTAAAGGCAGTTCAGATAATCCACGAAGCAACTGTCGGTGCGTTCGTAATTCACGCAATCCCGCCATTTCTTTCCGTCCCAGGTCGCCACCTTGTCTTCATTGAAAGTCCAGGCGGCTTCCGCATAAGCGTTCAGGAATCCGTCCAGTTCGGGAATGTTGCGCAGGGCCTGCCTTGTAGACCAGAGGAAGAAATCCTTGAAGCACGGGTTCGTCCACTGCTGGTGGGGCACACAGTTCGGGGATTTTCCCTTTTTCGCCTTTTCGAACATGTCGTTCTGGTGGGCAACCTCGAGAATCGGGGTATACATCCCCCTGGGGTTCAGTTCCATCTGGTGCGCCATCCAATAGGGATAGGTCACATAATGGGAGTTGGAGCGTGTTACCACGTACTTGATACCCTTCTGCTTGGCGTATTGCAGGTTCCTTCGGAAGACCTCTATGTTCTTTTTGATTTTGTCGGAAGTATACAACTGCGCCTCAGGGTATGGGGATTTGTAGTAATCCACAAAATATTGGGGCATGAAATAGAAAGATCCGGTGGATATTACATTATATCCGTCCGCGGCAATCTTGTCTATGGTGGCGTGCACGGCCTCCTCCTGCTTCGGGTCCATCCACTGCGATGTGCCCACGGCCACTATCCTGTAGCGCAAATCCTGCCCCTGTGCCATCGCGCAGAGACACAGGAGCAGGAAAAGCGTGAAAAGTTGTTTTCTCATTACATCGGGTACTCGGTGAGTGCAGTCGGCACAGGGATGTCGCCCCAGGTTGCAGTGGCTCCCGTGGGAGCACCGTCGGCGTCAAGCGGCCAGTAAACTCCGGGTTTCGGCATAGGGCCGGCCCAGGTGGCAGGGCAAGGGTCTGCGAATTTATCAGGAATACCGTTGGTGTTCAGGAAACGGAATACCGCCACGGAGCCGTCATCATTCTTCACCAGATCGTTTCCATAAGAAGCGTTGTTCTTGTAGATGGTGTGGACGGCGCATCTGAATAGCATGGTCTTGCTCTGGGCGGAGGAGTTTGCTTTACCGGGGACATAGCGATAGACACGGACGAACAAGACATCGTCACCGGAAGAGCTGTGCCCTGTAAAGAACTTGCAGGTGTGGCCAAGGAACATCCGGGATTTGCCGTCATCCTTGCTGTAACCTGTCCAGCCAAGAGCGGCAGATCCGTCTTCGTAACCCTCTCCGGCAACGGAGAACCTGGAGTTGGAGTAGCATGCCCAGTAGAACGGCTGATCTGGATCTGCGATAGTGGGATAGGTGTAAGGGTAAGGGGTGGCGGTCAGATAAACAGGAATGCATCCCACCTTGTCGATCACGGAGCCGCCCTCTCCGGCTACAACAGGATATGCAGTGGCCCAGGATTTCAGGTCATTGAAATTATCGGTCTTGTTCTTGCCGGATCCGGCGCAATACTGTATGCATGCTTCACTGACATTGCCGTTCTTGGAAACTTTGCTCTGGGTGCTGGATGTTCCCCTCAGGCGGTTGCCCCACTGGTCGGTAATCATGACTCCCGTGGCCTCCACATACTGATATGGTTTGATCTTACATTCGGAATATATGGTGGCATCGGATGCGGATTCAACGCGGATCATGATCTCCGTGGCCGCCGCATTGGCCGGATCGAACACGAAATCGTCCTTCACTGTCACCAGTCCGTTCTGGTCGACCGTTGCCACGCTCTCGTCGGCCGAACTCCACTTGACGGTCTTCAGATATGAATCTTCGGGAACCAGGGTGCAGGAAAGTTGCAGTGTCTCACCTGCATGTATGGGATCGGACTCGCTTATGTTCATGTTGATGCCGCTGATTCCGGGGCATTTTGCCTTGGCCTTGAAGGTCGCGGTATAGCCGCCGTCGTCGGAGGTTGCTGTGATGATGGAGAATCCGTCAGGCGCATTGGCAGGATTGTCGACCATATACACATTGAACGAAACGGTCTGGGTGGCAGGGTCGAAAGTACCCTTGGGATCGACGGTGGCGACCGAGGTATTGCTGCTGACCACGCTTACTCCGGTATTCTCCGGGAGGCCTATGCCTTCCTTGTCGGTGGTGAATACAACGCGTACGGGCTTGGTGTAACTGACCGTAACGGCCTCCTCGATATTCTTCCCGCTGTTGGAACCATCGGCATTCAGGGAGAGTGCTATGGAAGTGACGGAAACGGTCTCAAGAGTTACCTGGAACGATGCGGACACATCGCTGTTGGCAACCGACTGCACCTTGATGGTGGTAGTGCCGAGTTTTGTGCCGAGCACGACCGACAGGCCCTGGGCTCCGTCCAGATCCTTCGTGACAACATCCGCCACTTCGGGATCGGTGGAAATGACTTCGACGCTGGTGTCGTAGGAGTTGTGCACGGCCACGAAGAGTTTATAGTCGCGGGATGCAATGGTGTTACGGATGAAGGTGACCTGCCCTGCGGCTTCTTCGTCGAGCAAATAGTCGATAATCTTGATTCCGGAAGAACCGGTCACGGAAACCTTGCAGGTGTCTGTGAACTGGGGCTTTGCCTTGCTGGCAAGAACCACGCTGGCTTCACCTTCGCCGGTCGCCTTGAGCAGACCGTTTTCATCTACGGTAACGATTCCTTCATCGGTCGATTTCCAGACCACGCTCTTATCCTGGGCCTCTGCCGGGGTGCAGGTAGCATAAAGTTGGCGGGTCTCGCCTACGAGCAGGCCGGACAGGTTATGCTTAGATACTGAAACTCCCTCTACCTCGAAAACCACAGGATCGTTGTTGATCCACTCAGGGTTGGTGCAGGAGCCGAGCAGGAATAAGGCAAAAAGATTGAGAACTGTAAAAACCTTTTTCATATTGTTTGTTTTTTATTTATTTCTGAGGAACATCTCCGGTGAAATTGTTTTTACGGAGGTCAAGATACTTCAGTTTTGGCAAATCTGCAAGACCTTCGGGCACTGTGCCGCTAAGATGGTTCTTGGCGGCCTTGATGGAAGTGACTTCCGTCAATCTCAAAAGCGACTGCGGCAGTTCGCCCGTGAGCTCGTTATATCCGAGGTCCAGGCTGGTGGACTTGGAGGGCTTGTGAAGAAGGGCCATATCGCCTATATTCTCTGGAATGGATCCGGAGAACTTGTTCTTGTTGAGGCGTACCTTGATCTCATTTCCGCCCTTTCCATCGGCTTTGGGTGCGGATGTCTTTGCATTCCTGCCCATAAGCACGATCTCGGCAGGAATAGTGCCGGACATCTGGTTGTCGCTGAGTATCAGCACGGCCAGCCTGTCCATATCGGCTATCTGGGGAGACAGGGAACCGGTAATCTGGTTCTTCTCCAGATTGAGGGAACGCAGCCTGGTGAGTTTATAGAAAGCAGGGGAGAAGTTGCCGCGGACATTGTTTTCGTGCAGGTCCAGTTTGCCGACCCTTCCGTCCCGGATTTCCGTTATGCCCCACCAGCCTTCACCGGTCTCCTTATCATACTTTTTAACGTCTGCTGCGGTGCATTTCTTGAAATTCCAGCCGGAATTGTTGGTCCAGTTCTTGCCGCCCATCGTTTCGTAAATCTCACGAAGGGCCTGGAAATCTTCTTCGCTGACCTGGGCGTATGCCCCGGCGGCAATCAGAAGGGTTGAAATGACCAGGATAATCTTTTTCATATCAATATTGTTTTAGCATTATTCTCAAGTTGTCGCTTCCTTTTACGGCTCCTTCCGGAAGGATGCCGCCAAAGACATACATCTGTTCCGCGTCCTCGATGGTGCAGTTATCTTCCGAAGCAGATTTCAGCCCCCATTTCCTCGCCACGAATTCATACATTGCGTTTCTTTTGGACGGGCCATAGTCGTGCCCTTCCTTCACGAAGTGGGCGTTTTCCACATTGCTTTCCGCCCCATACAGTCCATAGACTTTCTGAAGGTAGGGGAATTCGATTTCCGGCAGGGTAGAAGTCCAGTCGTGCCCGTCGGAAATCACGAGTTGGGCGCGTGGGGCAACCATTGCCGCGAGTTCGGCATTGTTGCTGCGCTGGGCATCCTTCAGTATATGGATGGGAAGCCCGCTTTCGCAGGGGCATCCGCCGTAGAAGTGCGAGGATGTCATAACCACCGGCACACTCAAAGTAATGCGTTTGTCAAGGGCGGCGATAATCATTGTCTGGGTACCTCCTCCGGATGCACCGGTTACGCCGATGCGGGAAGTGTCCGCCCACGGCTGCGAGCATAGCCAGTCAAGAATTCTGATGCTCTGCCAGGTCTGCATTATCAGGCCAAGGTCGCTTCTGTGATCCTTGAGTTTGAATGCCAGCGCACTCTCGCCCCAGGCCCACATATCGTAACTGAATACTGCACAGCCCATCATCGCAAGCGTGGCGCAGCGCAGTTGCTGGTCCGGACGGTAGCGGCCCCTTTCGTTGGGGATGGAGTTGTCTTCCTTGTTGTAGAAGTGCCCGTGCGGGCAGAGCATCATGGGAACTTGCCCCTTGCTCTTTGCTGGGCGGTAGAGAGAACCGCATACCCACACTCCCGGAAGAATCTCCAGACCGATGTTCTGCACGGTGTAACCCTTGTATTTCCGGACTTTGGTCTCGATGGCGCGAATCTCTCCTTTGGGGAACCTGTCTATGCCCAGTACTTCAATAATATTGTTCCGCACGGCCTGCTTCCGCTGCTCCCAGGCCTGCAGATTGCCATAAGACTTCCAGAGCGCTTTCAGTTGTGCTGCTCCTTCGGCATCGCTTTGCCTGTAGTATTCCCACTTCTTGATTTCGAAGCGGCCCTTGCCCTTGTCGACTTTTCTCAGATCCAGGGGGATGAGGATATTGTCCAGGGTGGTGGCTGCATCCGCGGCATATCTCCAGGGTGCGCTCTTGACCACCAGGCCGCGCACGGTCTTGTCCTTGTATTCCAGCGAAATGCCATAGCGAACCTCCACCTCGTCCAGGACATCCTTCAAAGGACGGTCATAGACGTCGCTGTCCAGCCACTGGGCATTCAGGCATGTGGCAGAGACCATCAAAGCAAGTATGGCAATTATCTTTTTCATTCAAAAGTCACTTTTGAGTTGCTTACGCTTATTTTACCCTGCTTTGCGGAATCTATTTTCTTTCCGGCAATGTTCAGGTTGATGAATTTAATTGCAGGCTCACTCTCCGCAAGGCCCTTGATGGAGGATTCCTTCGGGAAGGGCTTCTCGTAACTGCAATCCCGTATCACGAGACCGGAGATGCTTCCGACCGGGGAATCCGCCTTGCGTTTCTTGACGGAAAATTCAAAACCGGTCATCTTTCCGTTCTCGGTATATTTCTCAAAACGGTTGTTGGTATAAAGCACGTTTTCCACGCTTGCGCCATCAGCCACATAAACGGCCATTCCTCGGTCGGACATCAGCACGTCGTTATTCTCGAACACTATGTTCTTCATTGCCGATCCGCGTGTCTCGGTGCCTATCTTGAGGGAGGATTTCTTTGTGATGAACACGCACCCGCGCACCACGATGCCGTCCACATCGCCCAGATATCCGGAATAACCGGTGGTCTTGATGGCCACATTGTCGTCGGAGCAGCGTGCGAAGCAGTTCTCTATCAGCACGTTGGTGGAAGCATCGGGATCGAAACCGTCGGTGTTGCTGATCTGCATGTCGTTGAGCAACTTGACATTGCGTATGGTGACATCGCGGCAGAGGAGTATCTGGCTGTTCCAGGAACCAGGATCGCGGAGCATCACCCCCTCGATAAGTATGTCGGAGGAATTGATAGCCATCAAAAGCCGCATGCGGGCCTTGTCTTCAAAACTGTCGCGGAGCTGCCTTCCGCTGCCGTCTATCGCTCCCTGGCCGGTGATGCGGATATGTCTGGCATCCTTTATATTGATGAAGCGTTTGGTGGCCACGTCATCGCGGGATACGAAGTATTCCCATGAGCCGGGATTGGCCTTTATTACCGCGTCTTTTTCCAGATGGATGCTGGCTCCCGAGGGGATGCTGAGTTGCTTGCACAGGTAGGTGCCGGCGGGGAATACAAGAGTCCTGCCGCTCCGGGCGCATTCATTGACGGCCTTCTGGACGATGCCGGTGACATCTTTCCGGCCGCTTGCATCGATCTTCTTGTAAGACATTATGCTCACCCCCTCCGGGCTTGCCGCGGGCTTGTCTGCGAAAAGATAGTATGATCTGCCGTCAGCATTCAGGCAATACTGCCCGTAGGAGGCCACTTCGAAACTGACCTTGCTCCCGTTGATGTGAGCCTTGACGCTTCTGGAATGCGGGCTCACATCCGCTTTCTTTACGGGGGAGCCGCAGTCTATCTCTGCCACGAACGGCACTTCCCTGGAGGTAATGGCGTAACTGAAATCCATATAAGGCACCGGTTCCGGGCTTTCCCAGTCGAAGCCCTCGCAGTTCTCGAACACCACGTTGTCTATCCTGTGGTTCGCGTCCAGACCATCGATAACGCTGCGCCTGGGGAAGGGATAGTATGCCTTGCAGCCGCGGATGGTGACGCCGTCTATAGAGCCCTCTCCAAAGCGTTTGCTCACTTTGAAGTGGATGAGTTTGCGCTGGGAATCGGGCCAGTTCCGCTCAATCCTGTTATTTTCATAGAGTATGTTGCTGAAGGCTGCACCGTCGTTGCAATAGAGGGCAAAGGCCCTGTCGCATTCCACTACGTCGTTATTCACGAAGCGAATATTGCGCATCGCCCTGGCCTTGGTCTCGGTGCCCACTTTAAGCGAGGACTTACGGGTGAGGAAGACACAGTCCTTCACCAGAATGTCGTCCACGTCCTTAAGCAGTCCGCCGTTGTTTGTGGATTTGACCGCGATGTTGTCGTCGGAGCAGTATGCGAAGCAGTGGTCTACCAGCACTTTGGTGGAAGAATCGGGATCGATGCCGTCGGTATTGGGCACGTTAGGGTCGTTGATTATCTTCAGGTCTCGGAGAGTCACATTGTCGCTATGCAGGATGTGGGTGTTCCAGGCCGCGGGATTGCGCAGCACCAAACCTTCAATAAGCACATTGGAAGAGTTCCGCACGCGGATCAGGTTGGAAGGCTTGCCCTGGGCGCGTAGCACCGTGCCGTTGCCGTCCAGGGTGCCTCTGCCGCGCAGGGAGATGTTGCTGCCTTCTATAAGGATCAGGCGGCTGAAGGTCATGCGTTCGCCGTTGTCGGAATAGGATTCCGGGCGATGCACCTTGTCCGCCTCAAGGCAACCCTCGTCGGCCGGGTAATCGGCCGGATTGCCGGATGCCCGGATAACGGCGTCCTTATCGATCCAGACATCTGTATTGCTGTGTATGGTAAGAGTTCCGGTGACATATTCTCCGGCAGGTATGACAAGTGTCTTGCCGCTGCCGGCAGCATTGTCCAGGGCCTGCTGCAGGTCCCGGAAATCAGTGGCGGACAGCATGTTTTTCACAGGGGCTTTTTCCTCCTTGTCTATAAGGAAGAATATCCTCTGTGTGCCGTCCAGTCTTGCAACCCACCAGCCCGCCGAAGGCAAGGTGAAGGATGCGTTTTTCCCGGAAACGGAAACGGCCACGTTCGCCGACATCGGGCTGATTTCGCAGGATTTCAGCGCGTCGGGAGAGCCTATTACGACCTTCCTGGCCACGTTCCCTTCAAGCCTGATGTAAGTGATGTCCCTGAACTCCACCTGTTCAACCGGAGTCCCGTCCACGGACACATCGTAGTGTGCACCGGGGAGCGCAACTCCGGTGAAGAACAAGATGGATACTATACACAACAACCTTTTCATTATAGTTTCTTTTCCAGAGGGCGGTCTGTTTTAAGTATAGCCGCAGGCTCGGGAAGCAGGATGACGCTCCCGGCTTTCACGGTGTAGTAGTCTGTGCGGACCTTGGTCTTCTTGTCCCTGACGCTCTTGTATGTGATGCCGGGATTGATGGCCGTGGCGAATTTGTATACTTTCTTCCAGGCATCCTTTCCCAGACGCACATCGGGATAGCTGCCTGCGTAGAGGTCTTTCAATTGGCTCTTTTCTTCCACCTTGAGCACCTTTCCGCCTGCGGGTATGCGGTCCAGGGTATTGCATACGGAAAGATAATTCCTGTCTTTTCCGTCCCGCACTATGGTGCGCGCAAAGTGATCCGTCAGGGATGCCTTGTATTCTTCCCCTACCTGCAGCATGTCAACGTGGTCCGTTATGGCCTTGCAGGTGTTGAACTGGCGGGCGAGGAAGTTGTAGTCATCCGCCACTATATAGCCCCTGTCGCCGGTGTAGCGGGCGGTGGAATTCAGGATATTGCAGAACGCATCCAGCATATATCCGTATCCGGGCTCGCTGCCGGTGATTCCGACGTTACTGTCTTTTATGAACCGGTCTGTCAGAGCGCGGAATTCTTCCGCCTTCGAGGCGGGGAAGGATATCTCGCCCTGGTATTCCGCCATTATCTGGGGAGCCTTCACGAAGTTGGCCTCTTCCAGATTGATGCGTACGGGCTGCCTGCCTGCCGGATTCAGTGCCGGCTCATCTATGCCGCGGACCTTTTCTTCCGTGAATGCATAAGAGGGGATGGTGACGCTGGCGCCCTTCAGGCCGACGGAACTGACGCTGACGGTGACCTGCCCGGGCTCTCCGGTGGATCGCAGGAGATTCGTTACGGGTGCGTCGATATACATGGTCCCCTCGAATTCTTCGTGCTTGTCCCTGTCGCTGATATAAATGTCGGGGCCTACCAGGGTGGCGGGGCCCTCCACCTGGAACTGCAGGGTGTTGTTTGCGCCGTACACGTGGTTGCCGCCGGCATCAACTATATCCACCTTGACCTCCAGGATATTGTCCTTGCTGGCGTACATGCTGGAATGGGAAGGAACGATAGTCAGTGCCGCCGGAGCGCCGGCCATCATCACCCTGTCGGTGACAACGGTGCCGTTGGCGTGGGTGGCGACCGCCTTGATTTCTCCCCTGCATATCTCCACGTTGTGGAATTCCACGCAGAAGTCATTGGATACGGAAGGTCTGGCTTCGCCGATCTTCTTTCCGTTGACATAGAGTTCCACGAGTTTGCAGTTGGAGTCGATGGTGATCATCTTTTTCTGCCCGAGATAGCGCTCCCTCCAGAAATGAGGCTGGATATGCACCATGGGGGTGCGGGAGAAGTTCGCCTGCCAGAGATAATAGATGTATTTCGGGGTCCTCCAACTGTCTACCCAGCCTTTGGGGTTGACGTGCTTGAGAGGGGCGTCGGTGTATTCGCGGTCCGCGCCGTGGTCGGCATAGAGCCATACAGTGCCGTTGTGCTCGCTGATGGGGCGTTTTCCGTCTCTGGAAACCCTGTGCTGCCAGTACTCGGTGCCGGCCCACTGCCCGTCGGAGGGTTCGTGGTCGGAATCATCCTTATCGTACCATCCCTTGATGGTGCAGCGCAGATAACTCTCCACCGGCATTTCCTTGTCGGTGTGGCGGCAGAATTCCGGGTTGTACGAGTCGTTATATGGCTGGCGGACAGTAATTATCCTGGTCTGGTCTTCTTCGTGGGCGAAGCGGGAGTCGCAGGCATCGTTGGTCTCGTTGCCCATGCTCCAGATGACTATGCACGGATGATTCCTGTCCCGGCGTATCATCTCACGGCAGTTCTGCTCCTGCACGGCATCGCTGAAGTCCTGGTTCTTGATGTTCGGGAGTTCTTCGTTGATGCAGATGCCGTTATGGTCCATGAATGCGTAAACTGAGGGATCGTTGGGATAGTGGGCGGTGCGCATGTAATTGATGTCCAGCCCGTGTTTCATATCCTCCATATCCTTCTGCGCAATCCACTTCGGGAAGGCCTGGCCGAGCCATACGTATTCCTCATGCCGGTTGATCCCGTGCAGGTGGATGGGCTTTCCGTTAAGTACCAGGCGGTGGATGTCGTAGTCCCATTCCACTGTCCGGATACCGAATTCGGTGGTGTATCGGTCTGCTACCTTTCCGTCTACCACGACCTCGCTGATTGCGGTGTAAAGGCCCGGAGTATCCGGAGTCCAGAGTGCGGGCTTCTTGATGCCCTTGAAAACGTGGCAGAAACTTGCCAGTGTGCCGGCGGACAGAAGTTTGGACTCTTCGTCTGAAGCCACTTTTTTATTGTCGGGGGAGTAGATGATTGTGCGTAGTTGCGCTTTCACATCGGCCTTGCCCTGATTCCACACGTAGGTGGTAACTTCCACATCAGCCTTCGACTGGCTGGCCTTCAAAGTCTTGATGAAGGTGCCGCCCTCATGCTTGTATGAGCCCTGGAAGGGAATATTCACCGGGTCGGTGACAACTATCCTCACGTCGCGCGTGATGCCGCCGTATACCGCCCAGTTGCCCGCATTCATAGGTGGAATGCGGTATTTGTCGTTGAGAGAGTTGTTCACCGCTATAACCAGCACGTTGTCTTCGCCGAAGCGTACTGCGTCGGTCGCATCGGCATAGAAACTCGTGAATCCGCCTTTGTGCGTGTCGAGAAGGGTGCCGTTCAGGTAGATCTCGGAGTATTTCTGCACCCCGTCGAACTCGAAACGCACCCGCTTCCCTTCAAGTTCCCTGCCTATCACTATATGCTTGCGGTACCATCCCCAGCCATTCCACCAGTAGGGACTGTCCGTGGCGGCCACATTCCTTATATAGGGATGCAGTTCGTGGGTGGTCTCGTAGGTCTGCCAGGTATGGGGGAGGGCTATCTCGCTCCAGGAAGAGTCGTCAAATCCGGGCTTTTCGTAAATGCCCTGGGTTTTCTTCTCTTCGGGGAAATAATTGAAAGTCCATTCCCTGTTGATGGTCTTGACCACGCGGGGCTCTTCTGCAGGGCCACCGACCTGGCCCTGCAGAGTGAGCGCGATTAGAAAAGTTATAGCAAGAGTGAAACTCATGGTATTTTATTCAACGTCCATTACGACACGGAATCCGATTTCCTCCGAACGGGTTCCGGGATGGATTTTCAGTCGCATGGTGGTTTTTACTGCATATTCGGGCCTGTTCCAGGAACCGCCGCGCAGGACCTTCATGGTGCCGGTGGCGGGGCCTTTCGGCGCCTCGACTATGGGAACGGCATTCACGGTGATGTTCTTGCCTTCTTCGCCGACCACTATGGTGTCGGTGTCGACGGGAGCGATACCTTTCTGGCAATCCTCATAATAAGTAGGGGAGTACCAGTCGGAGCACCATTCCATCACGTTGCCGCACATGTCGGTGAGGCCGAGGGCGTTGTAGGGAGTGGTCTTGCCGTCTTTCATCTCGCCGCAGCGATGGGCCATCAGGCCGGTGCGGAAGACATTTTCGCCGGTGGCGGTGGTAATCTGCTTTACGGTGTCGGCGCCGTAGGTGGGAACCTTGGAGTTGAAGAACCATGCAGCCTTGTTCGATGTGCCGTTGCTGCTATAGGAAAGGCACCTGTTGCCTTCGGTGGCATCGGTGACAGCCTTTGCCGCGAGTTCCCATTCTGCTTCGGTAGGGAGGCGTCCGCCAAGCCAGCGGGCGAAGGCATCGGCTTCTTTCCAGGCGACGTTCACTACCGGGAAATCCTTGCGGGATTCTCCGCGCCAGTTGGTCCATCCCCAGAAGGGTTCTGCGGGCATGGAAACACCGGGATTAGCCTGGACGAACTGCTCGAACTGCTCGACAGTCACGTTCGCGACCATCATCTTGATATGTGATTTGGGTTTGACGTAATGCAGGGGTAGCTGGTCTTCGAGGGTGGTGGAAGACTGCACGCTCACGCCCATGGCAGCGATGGTTTCACCGAAATCGATTTCAACCCAGTCCGTGGCGGGAACAACGGTATATGGATCCGCCACAGTCGCGCTGATCTTGATATCGGGGATATCGCTGACTGCATCCTCGTTGTCATAGAGAGATATGGGGTTCTCTTTATTGCAGGCCACCATTGCGGCGGCGATGCCCAGTATAAGGAAAAACTTTGTCTTCATAATATTAATTCCAGTCAGGGTTCTGGGTCAGTTTCGGGTTGTTGATTCTCTCGTCGGCAGGAATGGGCAGGAGCAGATGCTTGGGCTGGGCATTCTTTGAAACGGAGAAGAACGGAATAGAGATGGCTACGGTCTTCTTGCCGGTAGGAGGGTTGATGAACTGCTCTGTGCCTGCTGCGAGGGCCAGTGCTGCTAGTTCGGTGTTGAAATCGTTCATCACCTGCAGATAAGTGCCTGTCCTGCGAAGATCGTAGAGCCGGTATGCACCTTCGCCGGCGAATTCAAGCCTGCGTTCGAGCATGATTGCGTCGATGAGGTTGTCTCCGGAGAGGCTGGCATCCAGGGGAGCGAGGCCTGCGCGTGCACGCACCACATCGGTAAGGCTGCGGGCCATGGCGTTGTTGCTCAGGCGTGCATAGGCCTCCGCGAGGGTGAGGTAGGCATCCGCAGTGCGGAGGAGGATGACGTTTGCACCGGCAAGGTTCTGGTTGAGCGTCTGCACGTCATAACCCTTCATGAACTGGGGCCTGTTGCCGCTCGAGAACTGGAATCCTTCCAGATACCTCATATCGCTCTGGCTGTAGCAGTGAATCAGGTTATAAGTGGGGATGTAACTCTGGTATCCGTTGGTTGAGCCGACAATGGTCTCTCCGCTGGGGCCCTTCAGCGCCGACGGGGCGACTTCCCTGTGCCAGGTGTTGTTAAGATTGGTTACACCTTCAGCCTCTATCTCCCAGAGAACTTCCTTCTTGCGCTCGGGGAGAGTTTCATAGCGGGTGTCGAAGATGTAGTTGAAGTGGGAGCAGAGGCCCCAGTTATCCTTGGGAGTGCTGCCGTCCATGAAGTAAGACAGCGTCTCGATCACTTCTTCCCACTGTCCGCGGGTCTGATATACCTTTGCAAGCAATGTTTTCGCTGCGGCGCGGGAAATGGTGAGCGAGTAGTTGATACCGCTCTGCACGGATATGGCCGAAGGTGTTTCATCGAGATATGTCGATGCCTGCTCCAGCTCGGCGATAACGAAAGACAACACGTCGTTCTTGTTTGAACGCAAGGGGAGGATATTGTCTTTGGCGATATTATAGACCGGCTTGGTGACGAGCGGAACATCTCCCCAGAGCATCACGAGGTTGTAGTATGCCCACGCCCTCATGAACTGGCTTTCTGCGATGATGTTCTTGGTGTTGGCAGCGCTGAGCCCGGGATTCTTCTCGAGCTGGTCGATGAGGATGTTGCACTGTTCGATAAGCGCGTAGAACTTGCCCCAGACGCTCTTGACCAGCGAATTGGTGCTGTTCAGGGTAAGGTAGGCAACTCCCTTGCGGGCTATATTGGTGGATGTGTAGTCGATATCGTCCGTCATTGTATCCGTCAGATACATGAAGTCGGTGCCGAATACCGTATTCTTGACCTGATAGTAGCAACCGTACAGATAAAGAAGAACCTCCTCCTCGTTGTTGAAATACTCATCCATGGGGTACTTCGTCGCAGGCTCTTCCTTCAGGAAAGCCTCGCAGGACGAAAACGCGACCAGGGAAATAACCAGTAGTATGATATACTTCTTCATAGTGCTCTAGAAATTAATGGACATGTTGAAAAGGATGGTCTTGACGGCAGGATAACTACTGTAATCAATGCCTATCCTGGAATTGGAAGTTCCGAGAGAACTGCTGGATTCGGGGTCGTATCCTTTGTACCTGGTCCAGGTGAAATAGTTGTTGGCGGATACTCCGACCACCAGATCCTTGATGCCGGCTTTGCGGACGAACTTGTCGGGAATCTGGTAAGCCAGCGACAAGGTCTTGAGCCTCAGGTATGATCCATCCTGCACCCACTTGTCTATAATATTGGAAGTGTACGTGCGCGCAGTTGAGGGAGAACTGTAAGAAGAAGGGGTCGGATAGTATGCACCCGTGTATCCCTGGTCGCCTATCATAGGATTGACGTTGCGGAAGGCATCCAGGACATACATGTAGGAGTTGTTGTTACCGGCAGTGTATTGCTCAAGTTTTGTGACGTTGGAGTTCACGATGCTGCCGCCCACGGAGAAATTGAAGAAGGCGGTAAGGGTGAATCCCTTGAATCCCAGAATGCTGGTGAAACCGCCGTTCAGGGGAGCGAGGGCCTGCCCGAGGATGACCTTGTCGTCGTCATCGATAACGCCGTTCTTGTTGGTATCGACATATTTGAGCATGCCGGGACGTGTTCCCATAACGGCGGGATCCTCAACCCACACGGTCTTGTCGTCGTAAACGTCATTCCAGTCCTTGAAGATCTCGGTCTTGTAGCCCTTGATTACGCCAAGCGGCTGATTGAGAAGGAGGTAGGTGAGATTCTGGTTGACATTGTCGCCAAGGTAATACATGATCACATTGTCGTTTCCGCCAAGGTCGGTCACGCAACTCTGGTTATAGCCGACATTGAATGACGTGGTCCAGTAGAAGTCCCTCTTCGAGATATTCCTTGTGGTGATGTCCAGTTCGACACCCCTGTTGTCTATATTACCCACGTTGGCCATCACCTTGCTGTAACCGGTGGTCATGGGCAGCTGGTAGGAATACAACAGGTTGTATGTCTGCTTGTAGTAGGTCTCGGCAGAGAACTTGATGCGCCCCTTGAACAGAGAGGCATCAAAACCGAGGTTGTATTCATGGGTGGTCTCCCACTGCAGGAAGTCGTTCCCGATCTGGGAGTTGGTCATTCCGTTGTAGCTCTGTCCGTTCACCAGGACCTTGCTGGAGGCGAGCAGGCTCATGGACTGGTATTCGCCGATGCGGTCGTTTCCGGTGATACCCCAACTGAAGCGGGGCTTGAGCTCGGTAATCCAGCGGACGTTCTTCATCCACTTCTCCTTTTTCATGTTCCAGGACACCGAGGCTGCAGGGAAGTAACCGAACTTCCTGTCTTCACCGAAACGTGAGGATCCGTCCGCGCGCATCAGGGCGGTAAATACGTACCTGTTCTTTAATTTATAGGTTGCGCGCGTGAAGAAGGACATGTGGGATATTTCGGTATATGAGGAACTGGGCACATTGTAGTATGCGCCGGCAGACAGGTTGTTCCACATGAAGTAGTCGGTGTCGAAGCGTGTAACAGAAGTGCCGAACCCGTCCTTGAACTGATCCGACCAGGACTGTCCTATCATCCAGTTGAAAGAATGGTTCTTGTTGAACTCGCGATAGTAGTTCAGGTAGTTCTCGTTGGTCCAGGTAATGCTCTTGGAAGTGGAGCGGGAGGCGGTGTTGTTCTTGTCGATATTGGCCTCGGTGGTATAGATGCTCCTGAGGACGTATCCGTAATCTTCGCTTCCGATGTAGCGGTACGCAGCCGTTGTGGTGAAGCTCCAGTATTTGTTGATATCCCAACGGAGCTGGGCATTCAGGTCGTATGTGTATTTATGGTTCCACTGGTTGGAGTTCATGCTCTTGGATGCCTCCTGGTTGATGACCTTCCA
>JAFZIX010000041.1 GCA_017554135.1 Bacteroidales bacterium
GATAATCAAGTCTTGAGGATTACTGATGGTTACATTCACTATATTCCGGATGTTTAAGAAGTTTATTATCATTTCTTTATCTATACTGTCGGGGTGTAAGTAATAGATGAATTACAAGTATTATTATATTAAATAGAGCAACAATGAAAAACATCGTACTAGTACGCCACGGCGAGAGCCAGTGGAACAAAGAGAACCGGTTTACCGGATGGACCAATGTTGATTTAAGTGAAAAAGGCCTTCAGGAAGCACTGGATGCAGGTAAAGCCTTGAAGGAAGCCGGATTCAAATTCGATATCGCCTACACTTCATACCTGAAGAGGGCAGTCAAGACCCTGAACAATGTTTTGGATGCCATGGATCTGGACTGGATCCCCGTCGAGAAGACCTGGCGCCTGAACGAGAAGCACTATGGTATGCTTCAGGGCCTGAACAAGGCAGAAACAGCCGCCAAATACGGCGACGAGCAGGTACTTATTTGGCGTCGCAGTTATGACGTGGAGCCCCTCCCTCTTCCCGATACCGACGCGAATTCCGCTACCCAGGATCCTCGCTATGCGGATGTTCCCGACCAGTATGTGCCCCGCACCGAGGCCCTCAAGCAGTGCATCGAGCGCGTCATGCCTTTCTGGGAGTGCGAGATCTTCCCGAAACTCAAGACTGTGGACAATATCATCGTGGTCGCCCACGGCAACAGCCTCCGCGGAGTCGTGAAGCACCTCAAGGGTATTTCAGACGAAGCAATCGTGAAACTGAACATCCCCACGGCCGTTCCTTACGTCTTCGAATTCGACGACAACCTGAACCTCGTCCGCGACTACTACCTCGCAGACCCCGACGAACTCGCCGCCAAGCAAGCCGCCGTCGCCAATCAAGGAAAGGCTAAATAGCCGTCGCTGATTATCAAGCACTTACTGAAAGTCGTCTGGTGAAATTTCACCAGACGACTTTGCGTAACTATCTGGTAGTCAATAGGGTTAGTTTTCCGGATGGCTCGAGGGTGATTTCTTTTTCTCCCAGCACCAGCACTGCTTCGCCGGCGTGTATGGGGGTGCCGCTGATGCTGCCTTCGCCTTCCAGGGCCATTACGATGTAGAAACTCTTAGGATTGGATGCAAGCGCACGAAGATCGACCGTTACGGGCTCGATAAGGTCGTAAACATCCGTGGTGAAATACTGGCACTTCGCCACTTCCACTCCGGCGTTCTTGCGGGGCTCGTACTCAGTCTTGTAGGACGGATATACCTGATAGTCAATCACATCCTTCGCCTCCTGAGTATGCAGTTGGCGGGGCTTGCCGTCAAGGCCCGGGCGGTTGTAGTCGAAGATGCGGTAGGTGATGTCGGAGGTCTCCTGGATCTCGGCAAGATAGCATCCTCCACAGATGGCGTGGATGCGCCCTGCGGGCAGGAAGAAGACATCTCCTGGAGCAACCTTGTGGTCTGCCAGCACCTCGGTGATGCGGCCCTTGTCCACCAGACGCACGTAGTCATCGGGGGTGATGGCCTTGGACAGGCCGGCGAGCAGATGCGCTCCCGGGGCGGTGCCTATCATATACCACATCTCGGTCTTGCCGCGGCACCCGTGGCGCTGCTGCGCGATCTCGTCGTTGGGATGCACCTGGATGCTCAGGTCTTTCTTCGCATCGATGAACTTTATCAGCAGGGGAAATTCCTCGCCGTAGAGTTCGTTCAGCGTCTTACCTTTTTCCGGGCCCTCGGCAACCTTGGTTTCGTTGCCCTTGACGCCGGATAGCACCCAGTTCTCGGTGCCCCACACCAGCGTCTTGAGTATAGGTTCGAATTTGTAGATCATCTTCTTATTTTCTTGACAACACCCGCAGGAGGATACGCACAGCACGAAGGCCGACGCTGCTCCAGCCGAGATAATCGGTGCTATTGTCTTCAAGGCGCGCCTCCACGAGCTCCTCGCTGCGCACCAGATCTTCGTAATCTTTCTTTCCACTTAAGTTGTGTGCAAGTTCATCACGGAACATCTTCTTGCGGCAGAGCCAGAGCACAAGGAGCACCAGCAGCAGGGCGCCGCAGACGATGAACGCCCCGAGAGCATAATTATCCAGCACCTTCCCGAGGAGAAGACTCCCCGCAAAGGCCAGCACCGTCAGCAGAAGAAGGGCCACGGCAATGATCAGCATCCACGCCAGCACGGCGGCCAGCACCTTGGAGGCGCTGTCACTGCCCTTCAGTTTCAGTTGCTCGATGCGAAGATCTACATAACTTTTGGTGTTCATAGCGCCGCCTCCGCAGAATCATCGGTTTCCACGCCGCCGGCATTGCTCCCGGCCGCCGATTTCTTATTCAGGGCATCCTCTATGGCATCCAGCCCCCTGGAAACAGCATCCATAGCCGAATCGGCCACTTCGCCTGCCTTGTTCTTCGCCTTTTCGGCGATGTCCCCGGCGGCCTGCTTCAGGCGTTCTGCGTCCTCCTTACCCTTGTCGGAAAGAAGATATGCGGCAGCGAGCGCGCCTATGGCCGCTCCGGCCAGAAATCCGAAAAATGAATTGTTTGCCATATTATTTAAGGTTTTCGATTAATTCATAGTCCAGGAGCCTCTGCTCGAGGTTCGCGTTTTTCACGCGGATGCGAACCTTGTCGCCAAGGCGGTAGATCTTATGCGTGCGCTTGCCCACCAGGCGATAGCGCTCCTCGTCGAACTCGAAGAAGTCCGAGCGTATCTCGCGCAGCGACACCATTCCCTCCACCTTCGAAGGCTCGATCTCCACATACATACCCCACTCGGTGACGCCCGATACGCGCCCGTCGAACTCCTGCCCGACCTTGTCCTGCATGTATTCCACCAGTTTGTATTTGATGCTGGTGCGTTCGGCATCGGCGGCCACCACCTCGCGGTCGGAGGCGTGCTGGCACTCGATCTCGTAGAAGCCCTTGTTCTGGGATTCCTTGCCCGCGAGATAGAGGGTGAGGAGACGATGCACCATCAGGTCCGGATAGCGGCGGATGGGGGATGTGAAGTGCGTGTAGAAGTCGAATGCGAGGCCGTAGTGGCCGATATTGTCGGGGCTGTAGCAGGCCTTTGCCATAGAGCGGAGGGCGATGTCCTCGAATGCCTCGAGTTCAGGTTTGCCCGCGGCCTGTTTCATCAGCGCGTTGATGCTCTTTGCGGCGGCGCGCCCGTCCAGTGAGTCTCCCATCTTATATCCGAAGCCCTTTGCGAAGCGCTTGAGGCCTTCCAATTTTTCTGCGTTAGGGAGATCGTGGATACGATAGACGAAGGTCTTGGCCTTCTTCGACGCCACCCCGTTCATCTGCCCGTCCGTGGCCACATATTCCGCAACCGTGCGGTTCGCCAGCAGCATGAATTCCTCGATCAGCCAGTTCGCCTCCTTGCTCACCTTCTGGTAAACGTTTATCGGCCTGCCCTTCTCATCCACTTCCACCTTCATCTCCGGCCTGTCGAAATCCACCGCCCCCGCCTTGAAACGCTTCTCTTTCAGTTTCTGCGCGATGGCGTTGAGGGTGGTGATGGCTTCGGTCAATTCTTTAGATTCCTTCGCTTCGCTCGGAATGACAGTGTCGATAATCCCTTGCGCTTGGTCATAATCCAGGCGATAATCCGAATTGATAACGGTGCGCCCGATCCACCGGCTCTTGATCTCCGCCTTAGGCGAAATCTCGCAAACAACGGAGTAAGTGAGTTTATCCTCGTGCGGCCGCAGCGAACACAGTTTGTTGCACAACTTCTCCGGCAGCATAGGCACCGTGCGGTCCACCAGATACACGCTGGTGCCGCGCTCGCGCGCCTCCTTATCCACCGCGGAACCGGGCTTCACGTACCAGGAAACATCCGCGATATGCACGCCCACCTCGTAGTTGCCGTTGCCTAACTTCCTGAACGACAGCGCGTCATCGAAGTCCTTGGCATCCGCCGGGTCGATGGTGAAAGTGAACGTATCCCGGAAATCCTTGCGGCCCTTCAGGTCGGCGGCCGTAATCTCCTCGGAGATGCTGTCCGCCGCATCCTCCACCTCCTTCTCGAACTTGTAGGGGAGGTTGAATTCCGCGAGGATGGCATGCATTTCGGCGTTGTTCTCGCCGGGCTCGCCCAGCACATCCACTATGTGACCGACGGGGGAGTAATCGCCCCGGTTCCATCTGTCCACCACGGCGGAAACCTTCATTCCGCGCTTCGCGCCGAGTTTCGCCGCCTCTTCCGCATCCACCTCTATATCATAAGGCATGTTCTTGCTCTGCATCAGCACCCAGGCCTGGGCGCCTACGGTGTGGAAGATGCCCACGAACTGTTTGCCGCTGCGCTTCACTATCTCCACCACCTCGCCCTCGCGCTTGCGGGTCGCCTTCTCGCCGGCCCTCGCGGCCGCCCTCGCATCTCCCATCTTGGTCACCGCCACCTTCACTATGTCGCCGTCCAGCGCATTGCGCGTCTTAGACGCCTTCACGAAGATGTCGTCATCCTGACCATCTACAATCACAAAGATGAACCCCTCGCGGGTCATCTGCACGCGTCC
>JAFZIX010000042.1 GCA_017554135.1 Bacteroidales bacterium
GCCCGGGCCGCCAAGGAAGTGATAGATTTCAAGTTGACAGGTGAGACCGGCGGCCTGGATCCCACGGCGAGTTTTCTCTGGGCCAACCCCAACACCCCGGAGATCATCTTCCCCAGCAACATAGTGCAGAACGGCGATTACGAGAGTAACCTTTACCCTCTGGGATTCGGTGGAAACGCGAGTTTAGTTCCATCACAGGAACTGGTGGATGCCTTCCCTATGGCGAACGGTTACCCTATCACCAACCCGGCATCCAACTACGACCCCTCCAAGCCCTACGTGGGCAGGGATCCCCGCTTCTATGCGAACATATTCTACAACGGATGCGAGGTCTACCGCAATCAGGCCCCCTACGCCCTGATGTACACCTTCGAATCCGCGGAAGGCGGGAAGGATGCCCCCGGCGGAGTGTCCACATCCCCCTCCGGATACTACCAGAAGAAGTATATCTCCCTCGGCTGGAATCCCAACGACGCGACTGTGCAGACCGCCCAGCACTGCATTTTCTTCCTGCGCTGGACGCACATGTGCCTGATGTTCGCGGAGGCAGCCAACAATGCCGTGGGGCCGACCGCGGCTATCGACGGGCTCAGCGCCAAGCAGGCTCTCGCATACATCCGCGGCAGGAAAGTGAACACCGGCACCGTGGATGAAAACGGAGTCGGCACAGGAACGGATCCCTACCTGGATGCCTGCTGCGCCTCCAAGGCCTCTTTCGACGCCCTCGTGAAGAACGAGTGGAGGGTGGAAACCTGCTTCGAAGGCATACGCTTCCACAATGTGCGCAGGTGGGCCAAGGATGTCAGCGAGATCAACGTCGGCGTCAGCGGAGTCACCATCAGCGGCGGCAGTTACAATTACCGTGAGATAGAAAAACGTAGTTATCCTTCACTCTGGCTGCCCATACCGTTCAAAGAGGTGCGCCTGGCGCCCAACATGGTGCAGAACAAAGGATGGGAAACCTGGAAATAACATCAGCGACTATGAAGATATTTAAATATATAGCAACGGCCTTCGCTTCCATGATTCTCCTGGCAGGATGCTACGAGGATTATGTGAAGGATTACGATACTTCCACGATTTACTGCGCATATCAGTACGACCTGCGCACTTTCGTGGTGGGCGAAGGCGACAAGTTTGATTTTACGGTAGGCCTTGCCGGAGTGCTGGAGAACCGCAGCAGACGCGCGGTCAAGGTGGAACTGGCCCAGGACCTGGTGACAGGCAACATCCCCAGCCTTCTCGGAATCGACGGCTACAGCGCCTTCACAGCCTATGACGGCCTGACGGGCAAGGCTGCTTTCGGCTCCCTCAGCCAGGCATACGTGACCAACGAGGTCAAGGCCCTGGGAATCAGCGCCATGAAGCCCCTGCCGGCCGACTGCTACACGATAGAAGGCCTGGACAACATGGATATCAGGGCCGGGCGGCACACTGCCACCGCAACCATCACGGCCACATCCATGTTCCTGGCGGACCCTGATGCCATCGTGCCCAAATATGCGATTGCATTCAAGATCACCGATGCGGACGCCCAACTGGTGCCCCCGGAAAAATCTTTCGAAGTGATTGCGGTGAAGTATGAGTGCAAGTATTTCGGCAACTGGTACTACGGCGGCGAGAAAACCATCGTGGACAAACTCACCGGAAAGCAGATTTCCAAGGAAGAGTATCCGATAGTGCTTCCGCAGGATGATTCCAAGATCTACACCCTCACCACCACCGGCCCTTACTCCGTGAAGACCAACAAGATAGCGCAGAAAGCCGGCAGCATCGAACTGACCTTCAACGGCACTGAAATCACCGCCACCTGCTCGGATCCGAAGGTCAATATAGGTTATTGCCATACCAATAACGCCAAGTGCATCCAGGACCGCATCATCTATCTTAACTACACCTACGACAACGGCGACGGCACCACTACGGTCGCGAACGATTATCTCCAGTTCCGCAACCGCATCAGGGACGGAGTAAGCGAGTGGCAGGATGAAAACCCCGAGAACTATGAATAGGATTTTAGTTATAGTACTGGCCCTGGTTCTGAGCATCCCGGCCTCGGCGCAGCCGCTGAACAACAGCAAGCAGCCGGGCTACAAGGGGATCTGGTTCACCCTGGGGCAGGAGTCCGGATACGGCTACAAGTATTCCGGAGGTCTCGGCACATACACCGTCAAGCACAATCCCATGGCCGTCTACGCGCCGGAAGTGGAGAAGACTTTCTTCGTGTATGGAGGCACCACGGCCGCGAACGAGCGCCATCTGCTCTGCATGATAGGATGCTTCGACCACAAGACCGGCATGGTGCAGAAACCCGTCTGCGTCTACGACAAACAAAAGGTGAACGACCCCCACGACAACCCCGCCTTGCAGATCGACAAGGACGGCTATCTCTGGGTGTTCGTCAGCGGCCGCTCCAAGAAGCGCCCCGGCTTCATCTACCGCAGCGACAATCCCTACGACATCAATTCCTTCACGCAGGTGCTGAAACTCGAGATGACCTATCCCCAGCCCATGTATGATCCCGAGAGAGGATTCATAGTCGGCTACACAAAATACACCGGTGTCCGGCAACTATACTGGATGACATCCGCCGACGGCACCGAGTGGGACCAGGGCCATCATCTTGCAAACATAAAGGCCCCGGGCGACAAGAAAAGCGGGCATTACCAGGTGACAGGCCACGACCTCGCCCACGGCAAGGTTGTGACCACTTTCAACCGCCACCTGAACGGCGACTGCGACACTCGTACCAATATATATTATCTGCAGACCCTGGACTATGGCAAGACCTGGACTACCGCCGACGGCAAGGTGATTGAAACTCCTGTTACCGAAGTGGACAGCCCCTGCCGCATACTCGATGCCCAGAGCAAAGGACAGAACGTATATATAAAGGATGTGAACTTCGATGCCGACGGCAACCCCGTGATTCTCTATCTCACTTCATACGGCCACCAGCCCGGCCCGGCTCACGGCCCCCGCGACTTCTGGACTGCCAACTGGGACGGCAAGAAATGGATATTCAACCACATCTGTCCCACCTGGCACGACTACGACAGTGGCAGCATCTGGGTGGATGGCAAGAACTGGACGGTTATTGTGCCTTCCGAGCCGGGGCCTCAACTCTGGGGAACCGGCGGAGAGATTGCCGTCTGGAAGACTACCAACGCCGGCAAGAAGTGGAAAAAGAGCGCGCAACTGACCTCGGACAGCCCCTACAACCACGGCTACGTCCGCAGGCCCTATGGCGGAAAGGACCCCTTCTTCTGCTACTGGGCGGATGGCAATCCGGACAGGATAACCCCCTCTCACATATACTTCTCCGATTCGAAGGGAAACATCTGGAAACTGCCCTATGACATGAAGGAAGAGTGGGAGAAACCCGAACGATACAACAAATAATCATTAATCCATATCACAATGAAAAAATCATTTTACCTTTTCGCAGCTGCTCTCGCGATTATCGCATCCTGCAAACCGGATGACGTGAAGCCCGCAGAGCCCACATTGAGCGTTGCCGAAAAGAACGTTGTTCTCGACAGCGCCGGCGATAGCAAAACCATTGTCGTAGAGGCTAACAAGGCCTGGACGGCAGAAGTGACCAGCGGCCAGGACTGGCTCCGCGCAGAAGCCAAATCCTCCGAACTTGTAATCTCCGCACCGGCCTGGACAACGCATCAGGCCCGTATGGGTGCCGTGACCGTCAAGTGCGAAACTCTCACCGCGGTGATTTCCGTCACCCAACTGGCTGCTCCCAACAACGACAAGATTACAGTTTCTCCCACCACCCTGAGTTTTGTGGCGGAGGGTGAAAGCAAGACCGTCACCGTTACCGCCAATGTTACCGTGACCGCCACTCCCAGCGAGAGTTGGATCACCGTTACTCCTCCCGCATCCCAGGCAGCGAGCATGACCTACACTCTCACGGCTTCCGCCAATACCGGCAACGCCGCACGCAATGCCAGCGTCACCTTCTCCGGCGGAGAGGCGGATGACGTCACCATCCAAGTGAGCCAGAATCCTGCCGATGCCATCGAGGTGGACAAGACTGAAGTTTCCGCCCCTGCAGAGGGAGGCGAATTCACCGTGAAAGTAACCGCAAACGTGGAATGGAGCGCAAGCGCATCCGAGAGTTGGGTCAGCGTCTCCCCGGACAAGGGCCAGAGCACCGACATCAAGATTACGGTTGCTGCGAACTCCGAATCTGCTGAAAGGACCGCAAAAGTAACCCTCACGAAGGGCCAGAAGAACGTTGAGATTGCCGTCACGCAGGATGGAATGGCTGCACAGGAAACCTTGCTCGCAACCTGGCGTTGCGATGATGCCACTTATGTGGACAGCCACTCACCGGATTGGTCGACTGATGGCGCAAATGCAACCAGCCACGGTAGCGGCAAGGGTATCGCCCTGCCCGAAGACGGTGCACCCGCCGGAACCCAGATGACTTGGGTGAAGAACAGCGCCACCACACATCCTCTTGTCTACATCACAGCTGCTGAAGGACACTTTGCCGTGAAGGCTGTGGCCGAAAACGACGGATATCTGTTTACTATTCCGGGCCAGACGCTCAAAAAGGGACAGGTTATCAGCATTGACTGTGCCATAGCGCTCGGTGCAAACTCAACTCCCAAGAACTGGGTGGCCAAGTTCCGCACATCCGACACCGCCGACTGGACCGTGGGCACATGCAGCACTTCCACCACCACCGACAGCGGGGTAATCGCCCATATGGTTTCCGCAAAGCAGAAGGATTATTCCAGTGCAGCACGCTGGAAGGCCAGTTACACGATTCCCGAGAATCTCACATCTGCCACTTTACAGATTTGGGTATGCTCTGCAGATGGCCAGACACTTACCGGAGCCGCCACCACTACCGGCGCCACCGTTCGCCTGACTCCTCTCTACAACGCAGAGAAGACCATCGAATTCCAGGGCCCGAGGATTACTGTCAAGTAGTTCCAGAAGGGAGCGTAATTGATTATCAAGGAGTTACTGAAAGTCGTCTGGTGATTTTACACCAGACGACTTTTTGTAAGTGATTGAAAATCAGTGATCCCGGCGCGACTCGAACGCGCGACCCACAGCTTAGAAGGCTGTTGCTCTATCCAACTGAGCTACGGGACCAGACAGGGCCGGAGGGCCGGCCGCAAAAAGTGCGCAAATATACTAATTTTTTCTGGAAGC
>JAFZIX010000043.1 GCA_017554135.1 Bacteroidales bacterium
AGGTGAGAGTCGAACTCACACACCCCAACGGGCACTACCCCCTCAAAGTAGCGTGTCTACCATTTCACCACTACCGCGATTTGGGACTGCAAAAATATAGATAATTCTGTAAATCACAAAATTTTCCGAAAAAATATTTATCTTTGCGGTCCCTTACGAGTTAAGGGATATACAATTATTAATTATTAAAACAGATTTACAATGGCTGTTAAAATTCGTCTCCAGCGCCACGGAAAGAAGAATTTCGCATTCTTCGACATTGTTGTGGCCGACACCCGCGCCCCTCGTAACGGACGCTTCATCGAGCAGATCGGTTCTTACAATCCCAACACCAATCCTGCTACCATCGTTCTCAAGGCAGACCGTGCTCTCGCATGGCTCAATGTAGGTGCTGAACCTACCCTGGTGTGCCGCCGCATCCTCTCCTACGAAGGAGTCCTCCTCCGCAAGCACCTCAACGGTGGCATTGCAAAGGGCGCCCTCACCCAGGAGCAGGCCGATGCAAAGTGGAACGCCTGGAAGGCAGAGCGTGATGCTAAGATCTCTGCAAAGGTTTCATCTCTTGCCAAGGCTGACATCGAAGCAAAGAAGGCTGCCAAGGCTGAAGAGACCAAGGTGAAGGAAGCCCGTGCAGAAGCTATCGCCAAGAAGGCCGCCGAACTTGCTGCAAAGCAGGCAGAGGCCGTTGCCGAAGAGGCTGCTCCTGCAGAGGAAGCCGCAGAAGAGGCACCCGCCGAAGCATAATGCTTCCAGTTGCCAAAGTCGTAAAATCTTTCGGCACCGACGGTGGCCTGCTTCTGAGCAGCGACGTCGATTTGGAATCTTTAGACTTCAAGGAACCTGTATTCATCGTATTCGATGGACTGCAGGTTCCTTTCTTTATTCTTGACTATCAAGCAAAAGGCGCCCGCGCAGTGGTGCATCTGAACGATGTTTGCAATCTGGAGGATGCGGAGGAACTGGTGGGGCGCACCATTTATGCGGATGTGGAGATTGAGGATGATGGCGAGTTGGATTTCACCGGCTGGCTCATCCTCGACCATGGTAGGGAAATCGGCCGTTGCACCGGCCTGGAGGCCATCCCCGGCAACCCCTGCCTGAACGTCACCATCTCCGACGGCCGCGAAATCCTCATCCCCTTGCACGAAGACTTCATCCTCGAAGCCGATGTCCGCGCCCGCAAACTCTCCCTCAATCTCCCGGAAGGGTTGTACTAGTTTTTGCTAAATTTGCAAATATGAAAAAACTGAAAGCCGGGCTGTTTGTCCGGGTAATAATCGCAATTGTTTGCGGAGCGCTGCTGGGGCTGGTGGCGCCGGAGGTGCTGGTGCGCATCTTCAAGACGCTGAACGTCCTCTTCGCCCAACTGCTCAAATTCATAATTCCGCTACTGGTCCTGGGGCTGGTAACCCCCGCCATAGCCAACGTCGGGCGCGGTGCCGGCAAGATGCTGCTGACCGTCATAGGCATCGCCTATCTCTCCACCATCATCTCCGGATTCTTCGCCTACGTCTGCGCAGATAGCATCTTCCCCCTCTACCTCACCGCAGGGGAACTCTCGTCGGATGCAATGGCCGCCAAGGAGTTCGCTCCCTACTTCGACATCAAGATCCCTCCGCTCTGCGACATAATGACCGCGCTGGTGCTGTCGTTCCTCGTCGGAGTCGGCATCATCTTCACCGGGGCATCCGGCCTCAAGCGCGCCTTCGATGAATTCGGGGCCATCATCAAACTCACCATAGAGAAGGTAATCATCCCCATCCTCCCGCTCTACATCTTCACCATGATATGCGAGATGGCCGCGAAGGGGGTGGTCGGCGTAGTGCTGGGATCCGGCTTCAAGATCATTCTCACCGGCATCATCCTCAGCATCCTCTACCTCGTCATCCAATACTGCATCGCCGGAGGAATCGCGCGCAAAAACCCCTTCAAGGCCCTCTGGAACATGCTTCCGGCCTACCTGACCGCCTTCTCGGTGTGCTCCTCCTCCGCGGTCATCCCCGTCACCGCCGCCTGCACCCGCAAGAACGGCATCAGCGATGAAATCACCGACTTCACCATTCCCCTCTGCAGCACCGTGCACATGTGCGGATCCACCATCAAACTGGCGGTATCCTCCATCGCGGTGGCTTATATCACCGGCACGCCGCTGCCGTTCGCGGTATATGCCAACTTCGTGCTGATGCAGGGGATTGCCGCCGTTGCCGCTCCCGGAGTGATGGGTGGAGTGCTGATGGCCTCCGTCGGCCTGCTCGAATCCATCATGGGATTCAGCCCCGAGCAGACGGCGTTGGTGATGACTCTCTACCTTGCCCTGGATGGCTACGGCCCGGCCTGCAATGTGACCGGCGACGGCGCTATCGCGCTGATAATCAACAGATTCTTTAATAAGAAAAGCGATGAAAAAAAGAACCCTGACTCTGGCGGCAGTTCTGGCGCTGGCGGCTTTGACATTTCCGGCGCAGGCATTTCTGGCGAACGCCGCTCCCATGAAGGCGCGAGTGATCCAGCCCCTCTTTGCGCAGGACGCCCCCGGCCTTGACAAGAGTTTCGAGTGGACCATCAAGGAACTGGATAAGTGCGATGCCAGCCTCGATATAGTGGTGCTGCCGGAATTCAGCGAAGTGCCCGGCAAGACCAGCGACAAGGGATTTCTGGAGGTGGTGGATAAATACGGCCCGGTGCTCCTGGAGGCCTGCTCCCGCACAGCCCGCCGCTGCAGCACGCTGGTTTTCGTGGGTGCAATCGACACGTCCTGGCCAGTGCCTCGCAACGGCACCTTCGTCTACGGACGGGACGGATCCCTGCTCGGAAAGTACTACAAGCAGCATTTGACCGCAGGGGAGTGGAAGCGTTACGGGCTGGACAAAAGCTACACCGAAGAGTGGAGCCAGCCGCTGATGATGGACATCGAGGGCGTGCGATATGCCTTCCTGACATGCTATGATTTCTATTTCTACGAGGCGTTCTCCAATCTGGCGCGCTGGAAGCCGGACGTGATAATCGGCTGCTCGCATCAGCGCAGCGACCCTTTCCGCGCGCTGGACATAATCAACTCTTTCTGTGCCTACAACACCGGCGCCTATCTGGTGCGCGCGTCCGTCTCGATGGGCAAGAAGTCCAAGATCGGGGGATGCTCCTGCGTGGTGGCGCCCACCGGAGAGATACTGGGGAACCTGTATTCGAAGATCCGTAGTCTGGATGTGACCTTCGATCCGAAGGCTAAGTACCTGAAGCCCGCTGGCTACGGCAATCCTCCGGCCCTGCATTCAGAGTACATAGAAATCGGCCGCAGGCCCTGGAAATATCGCCCCGGGGGTAGTGCAATCGTGCCGCCGCTGAGCGAGACGCCGGCTGAAAGGAGCCGTTTTGTGGTGGCGGGGAGCAGTAAACCCATGGCGGCCATCGGCGCTGCGGTAGGCGAGGGCGTGCAGGAGATAGTGCTGGCGCTAAAGTGCGAGGATGGCAAGATCTTGGCGGACGGCGGAGTGCCGTTCGAAAAGGTGCTGGCGAAGTTCTCCTGCCATGTGATTATGAAACTTCAACTGGAGGGAGTGTGGTCCGGGCAGATGCGGGCCGCGCTGGAGGACCTGGTGTTCATCTACGATGCCCAGGACCATGTTTATTACAGTGAAATCTAGCGGGGAAGCTTGAATACTTCCAGTCCGGAGACCTCGCCATTTTCGATTTTGAAACGTAGCGCGGTGCGGATGACCTGCCATCCCTGCAGGCCCGCCGCTCCCGGATTCATCGTCATCATCTGGAATTGGTCATCCCACTGAACCTTGAGGATGTGGGAGTGCCCGCAGATGAACAACCCGGGCTTTTCTTCCATTATGACGCGCCGGGCTATGGAGTTGTAGTGCCCGGGATAGCCGCCGATGTGGGTCATCAGCACTTTCAGGCCTTCGCGGGTAAAGGATTGGAATTCAGGGAAGTCGTAGCGGGCAGGCCAGCCGTCGCAGTTGCCATATACTCCGACCACCGGCTTGAAGTCTTTTATTTCTTTGAGGAATTTGTCGTCTCCGCCCCAGTCCCCGGCATGCCACAGTTCATCCACCGGCTCCAGGAATTCCCGGAACTCGGGGCTGAACACCCCATGGGTGTCGGATATCAGGCCTATTGTCACTTCCCCGCGAGCCTCTTCTCCCACGCCCACGCCGCCGCAAGCGTCTCTTCCACAGAACGCTCAGCCTTCCAGCCCAACTCCTTGTTTGCCAGGGTAGGATCCGCCCAGATCGCGGTCACGTCACCGGCGCGGCGGGGAGCGAACTTCCAGTTCAGCTTCAAATTATTCACCTTCTCGAAGGCGTTCACCAGCTCCAGCACGCTCACGGGGCGTCCGGTGCCCACGTTGAACACCTCGCATCCCTGCTTCATCTTACCGTCCAGCATGCGGCGCACGGCATACACATGGGCCTTTGCCAGGTCCACTATGTCGATGTAATCGCGCTTGCAGGTACCATCCTCCGTGGGATAATCGTTTCCGAAGATGCTGAGGCACTCGCGCTTGCCGATGGCGGTCTGGGTGATGAACGGCACCAGGTTGTTGGGCACGCCGCTGG
>JAFZIX010000044.1 GCA_017554135.1 Bacteroidales bacterium
GATATTGCCAATGTCTGCAACGAAGCGGCCCTGACCGCTGCACGCAGGAACAAGCCTGAAATCGAGAAGCAGGATTTCCTGGATGCAGTCGACAGGATCGTAGGCGGTCTGGAGCGCAAGAGTTCCACCATAATGACCCCTGCCGAAAAGCGCACCACGGCATATCACGAGGCCGGCCACGCCGTAGTGGGATGGCTGCTGCCTAATGCTGATCCCGTATTCAAGGTCAGCCTTATCCCTCGCGGACAGGCCCTGGGCATCACCTGGAGCCTTCCCAGCGAACGCAAGATACTGTCCAAGTCCTGGATGATGGATGAGATGTGCACGCTCATGGGCGGGCGCGTTGCGGAAGAAATCATCAACGGAGAGCCTGCATCCGGCGCGCTGAACGACCTGGAACGCCTCACCAACATCGCCTACAGCATGGTTCAGTTCTACGGCATGAGCGAAAAGGTAGGCCAGTTGTCATTCTATGATTCCACCGGCGCACGTGGCTACGAGATGGTCAAACCCTATTCCGAGAAGACCGCCGAACTGATGGATACAGAAGTCAAGAATCTGGTGGCGGAGGTCCACAAGACCACATTGAAAATACTCACAGACCACCGCGACGCCTTCGAGAAGGTGGCTGGGATGCTGCTGGAGAAGGAAGTTATCTTTGCAGACGATCTGGAAGCCATACTAGGGCCTAAAGCAAAGGCAAACGAAGCATGAATATATTCGTAAAGAGAACACTTTCCGGCGCGGTCTTCGTGGCAATTATGCTTGCGGGGCTGCTCATCAACAAGTGGCTGTTCGGCATACTCGTGAGCCTGATGGCCGCCGGAATGCTGTACGAATATCTGAGAGTCCCGGAGAAGAGCAGCAAGCATAAGATTATAGGAGTGATCTATATCCTGCTGGGTATGGTCGCTCTGAATGCCCTGGCATTCCTGGATGGGGAGTGGTCCGGCATTCCGGTGCTCTGCGTACTCATTATGATTTGGGGCACCGATGTCGGAGGCTATTGCATAGGCAGCAGCCTCGGCAAAAACAGCAGGAAACTTGCCCCCGAGATCTCGCCCCACAAGACCTGGGCGGGTTTCTGGGGAGGCCTGGTCTGCTGCGTCGCAGCGGCCGTTATCCTGTGCCTCACCGGCCTTCTGGAACTGCCGCTTATCGTTGCAATTGTCCTGGGCGTACTGGTTCATTTCAGCGGTGTCACCGGAGATCTCATTGAATCGATGTGGAAGCGCCGCGTTGGCATCAAAGACTCGGGCACCATCATCCCCGGGCACGGTGGCCTTCTGGACCGCTTCGACAGCACATTACTCGCCTCATATGCCGCCTGGATGTTTTTCCTCATTTATAAATTAGTTACCGGAGAACTCGCATGATAGATAAAAACTCATACGGCACCCTGGCAGCGGTATTCTTCCTTGCCGCGGTCTTCATCTATGCCATCCATCAATTGGTGGGCATAGCATGGCTGAAATGGGCCTTGATAGTGCTGGCTTGGGTTTTCTGCATCTGGCAACTTTATTTCTTCCGCCTCCCGAAAAGGAATCCGGCGGGCAGTGATAAAAAAGTCACCTCGGCAGCCGACGGCAAGGTGGTGATTGTAGATGAGTGCTTCGAGGATGAATTCCTCAAGCGCCAGTGCAAACGGGTATGCGTCTACATGGATTTCTTCGACGTCCATGCCAATTACTGGCCAGTCACAGGTGAAGTGGTATATTACTGCTATCATCCCGGGAAACACATGCTGGCGTTCAAACCCAAGGCTTCCGAGGAAAACGAGCATACAAGTTGCTGCATACGCACAGAATCAGGTGCCGAGGTGCTTTTCAAGCAACATGCCGGCACATTTGCACGCAGGATAGTGAATTACTCCAAGCCCGGCCTGAAGGTGCAGGCAGGGGAGCAGTGCGGCATTATCAAGTTCGGCTCCAGGATGGACCTCTATCTGCCGATAGATGCCGAAATAAAGGTAAAAGTTGGGGACCAGGCCCGCGCCTGCGAGACTGTTATTGCTGAGATTCAATAAGTTCCAGGAGTTTATCCGGAGCATCATCTTCAGGAATGTGCCTCAGGACGGGCACATTCTTTTTATATATGCTGACCTTGCCGTTGCCTTCACCCACATATCCCCAGTCGGCATCAGCCATCTCTCCCGGGCCGTTGACGATGCATCCCATCACGGCTATAACCATCCCTTTGAGATGGGAAGTGCGCGCCTTGACCTTCTCGAACGCATCCTGAAGGTTATACATGGTGCGGCCGCAGCCGGGGCAGGCAATGTATTCAGGCTTGTAGAAGCGCCTGCGGGAGGCCTGCATTATCTCGTCCTCAAGGTATCGGTCGAACTCCGCGCCAAGGCCCGTATTCAGCGACAGGGAGTCCCTGCGCCGCATCAGCAGGTCCGGACCATAACTGCATGCCGCATCGAGGATAACGCGCTCTCTGGAAGCCGGCATGGTGATTTCCCGGCCCGAATAGCGCTCGGCCAGATATCTTGCTACCGGAATCTCCGCAACAGGATCCTCGGTGAGGGATACCCTGATGGTATTGCCTATCCCTTCTTCCAGCAGAGTGGCTATGCCGACGCATGATTTAATGCGTCCGCTGTCCCCGTTGCCGGCCTCTGTAACTCCCAGGTGCATGGGGAAGAGGACTCCGCTTTCCTCCATCAGGGAATGAAGAATCTGGTAGGCTTCTACCATTACCACGGTATTGCTGGACTTGAGCGACACCACAACCTGCAGGAAATCGTTATCTATGCACATCTGCAGCCACTCCATTGCGGCCTTTGCCATAGCAAGGGGAGTATTGCCGTAGAGTTCTGTGATATACTTGCCGAGTGAGCCATGGTTGAGCCCTATGCGGATGGCGGTGCCATGCTGCTTGCAAATGCCCAGAAGTTCCTGGAAACGTGCGCGTGCCACTTCATGGTCCGGATGGAAATTACCGGGGTTGATACGCACCTTTTCAACTATACCGGCCACCGCCATAGCGGTTTCGGAAGAGAAATGGATATCAGCCACCAGGGGAGTATCAATGCCATCTGAACGCAGCCTCTCCTTGATTTCACGGATGCAAGGGACATCCTTCATGCCGGGGACGGTAATTCTGATCAATTCCGCTCCGGCAGCGGCCATGGCCTTGCACTGCTCCACTGTCGCATCCACATCGTATGTGTGGGTATTGCACATCGTCTGGACGACGATATGCCCGGGTTCGCCGATAACGAGCTTATTTCCAATCCTTACTTTCAGCGTTTCCATTATAGAGTTCCCATCCGTTTTCAACGATATCCCTCGCCTGGCGCTTCAGGTCCTTGGAAGTGCGTCCGGTACGCTTGGTTAACTGGAAATAGACGCCCAGTGTGATATTCAGATCCAAAGGATATGCGAAACGGTAATAATACTGATTATAAATGCTGGGGGATGAATCCGGCGTGTATATGCTGGACCAGGAGTATCGCAGAAGTGCGTTCAGATGGATTTCCACAGGATCGAACACGAAACCAATGCCCGCTCCCCCCTGAAGACCGTACTCCGGCCGGCGGTCGGTATCCTTGAAGGCATTTTCCAGCCCGGCCGTAACATTGGGCCCGGTGCGCTTCACGGTAAACCTGTAGCCTCCGTAAAGGCCCGCATTCGCCATTATCTTGAAGTGAAGTGCATCAAAGTGGAAATGGGCGAGGAATGGCACCTCAACCACCTCCATGGATGCTTCGGTAGCACCCTCTATCTTATAGATAGTATGAGTTTCCTTGTTCTCCTGGAATTTGTACCCCTCTCTGCCGTAAGCAATACCAATCTGATACCCGAAATAGGGCATATACTGGAAGAGTTTGAGATAATGAGTGTAGTTGACAGAGACATAGAACGGGTTGTAGAGCCACGTCTGCTTCACCGGGGGATTGAACTGCATCTGGGACCAGGTCAGGCCGAAATTCACGCCTATGAGGTCGTAGTCGTTTATATCCGCCACGTTCTGGACGGTGACCGTTGTATCCTGTATGTATCTCAAGGCCGGGGAGGAGAACTCCTGGGTTCCCTCCGGGGCGAAGGTGCCGGCCTCCTGGGCAAAGGCACCCAGGCAGGAGACAAGACTCAGGATTATGGACAACGCTCTCTTCATCTCTGAACGAACAATGTGGATAGATCAATAGTCTGGTCCAGTTCGGCAGACTTCATCACCTCGAGATACTCACTTTCACCGAATTTGACGAAGAGCACCTGCTCCGGCTGCCTGTGCTGAAGCAGGTCGCCTGTATCCACTATGGAATTCCGGTTACTGTCGTCGGCGATTCGAAGATAATACTTGCCCGGGCGAAGATAAGGGAACTGAAGCGTGGAATTCTGTTCAAGTATATAGGAACGTATTACTTTGGTGCGTTTCTCGTCCAGAAGGTCCACAATGAACTTTCTGTCAACTCCAGTGAATTCAGCATTCAACACGCTCAGAGTCTCATCGGTAGGCAGGGTAACCTTTACCTCGGTGCTGTCGGACCAGTATCCGTCTATATCCCGGAAACAGCGG
>JAFZIX010000045.1 GCA_017554135.1 Bacteroidales bacterium
CCAGGGTTTCGATGAACCAGTCGTAGAGCGGGCGGTGGACGTCGAATTCCAGCGTGCAGATGGAGTGGGTGATATGCTCGATGGAGTCGCACTGGCCATGGGTGTAGTCGTACATCGGGTAGATGCACCATTTGTCACCGGTACGGTGGTGGTGGGCAAACTTGATGCGATAGAGCAGCGGATCCCGGAACATCAGGTTGGGATGGGCCATGGCTATCTTGGCGCGAAGCACCTTCTCCCCTTCTGCGTACTTGCCGTCGCGCATTTCGCGGAAGATGCGGAGGTTCTCCTCGGGGGTGCGGTTGCGCCAGGGACTTTCCTTGCCGGGAGTCTCCACCGTGCCGCGCCCTGCGCTGATTTCTTCCTGCGTCTGGTCATCTACATAGGCCAGGCCGCGCTGGATCAACTGCTCCGCCCATTCGTAGAGTTGGTCGAAATAGTCGGAGGCATAAAGCTCCTTTTCCCACTGGAAGCCGAGCCATTTGATGTCTTCCTTGATGGCATCCACGTATTCGGTATCTTCCTTGGTGGGGTTTGTATCATCGTATCGGAGATTGGTCTTGCCGCCATATTTCTGGGCGAGACCGAAGTTGATGCAAAGGCTCTTGGCGTGCCCCAGGTGCAGGTAGCCGTTGGGCTCCGGAGGGAAACGGGTGAGAATGGATTTGACTTTGCCGGACTTCAGGTCGTTTTCGATAATCTCCTCAAGGAAATTCAGTTTGCGTTCTTCTTCCATTGTGCTAACAATTATTAACCAGCAAATTTAAGAAATTTGCGGAAATGACGTAAGCGGCGTTTAAAACCTATTTCAGATTAATTGGACAGTCTTACCGGAGGAGGGTAGATACTTTTCAAGAAGGTCTTTGGTTCGGATCTTCACGAAGCACGTCGCCGTGCCGTCCGTGCAGGCAAACCACTCGCTTTCAGCCACGGCCTTGTCCATGACAAGGTGAACCCGTGAGCATTCCGGCAAGATGGCAGAAAGGATGGTGGTAGCACCTACCTCAACACCTGTGAGTTCTTTGAGTTTTTCTGCCGGAGCAAATGACACGCGGGGGATTTCCAACGCTCCGCAGAACTCCCTGGTAATGAATGGCTTATCGTCGGTGGTTACATATAGGTAGAACTCCGTCTGCTGGCGGTTGCAGAGGAAGACGGTCTTCACAATCCGGACCCCTATCTTCGCATCGATATGCTGGCAATCCTCCATCGTCAATCCAGGGTCGGTATCCACCCTTTTAAATGAAATATCCAACTTCGCAAATGTCTCGTACACCGCCATCTGCAGCGGCGTTGCAAACTCCGGCGGGGGAGTAGTAAAAGGATTGCTAACCTTGAATGTGCTCATGGTATCAATGCACAAATATACTTATTAATAGTAAAGACATATAAGGAGCACCTCAAAAAAAAGCGAAATTATATATTGTAAGTATGAAAGAAATCCCGTAAATTTGAAGGTTAGTTTTATTTCCTGAAGGGTAGTTCTATGATTAAATCTATGACTGGTTACGGCAAGGCAGAGGTTGCTCTGGTTGCCGGTAAACTAACTGTTGAAATCCGGACGCTGAATTCCAAGTCGGCGGACGTCAGTATCAAAAGCTCTCTACTTCCTAAAGACAAAGACCTGCTGATAAGGCAGAAAGTGGCGGATAAACTCGTTCGTGGGACGATAGATGTGTTCCTAAGTTTCGAGGCGAATGCTGCCGAGAATGCCAAGGTGGTCGATGCCGAACTGGTTAAGGATTATTGTCGGCAGATCGCTGACATACGTGGGGATGTTTCTGAGGAGGTGTTCGCTTCCGTGCTGCGTTTCCCGGATGTAATCGCTTCCAAGAAGGATGAAATCATCACTGAAGCCAACTGGCCCGAGGTTGAGGCCGCCTTCGACACCGCTCTGGAAGAGGTTGAAAAGTACCGCAGGCACGAGGGAGAGGCTCTTTATAAGGATGTCACCGGCCGCGTGCAGAACATCCTGAACCTCGAGAATGAGGTGGAAAGCCACGAGGCGGAGCGCGTTGACGCCGTGCGGGAACGCATCCTCAAGGCTGCTGAGGAATTGCAGGTCAAACTCGATAAGGAACGTTTCGAGCAGGAGATGATCTTCTGGCTCGAGAAATATGATATCAACGAAGAAAAGGTTCGTCTGCGCCAGCATTGCGCATACTTTATGGACACCATAGATAATGAGCCCTGCCCGGGCAAGAAGTTGGGATTCATTATCCAGGAGATGGGCAGGGAGATCAATACCACCGGTTCCAAGGCCAACAATGCCTCTATCCAGAAACTTGTGGTGCGCATGAAGGATGAACTCGAAAAGATTCGCGAACAATCCATGAATATCCTATAGTTATGGGAAATTTAAGATCAAAAATCATCCTGGATGCCTTCAAGAAGAAGGCCATAGAGATTCCCGCTCCTGAGAGCGAGGTCTCACGCTGGTTCGGCGAACTTGTCTTCACCAGAGACAAGATGCGCCGCTACCTTGATCCCTCCACCTTCGAAGCCCTCGCCAAGTGCATTGACGAAGGCAGTTCGCTGGACCTTGAAACTGCGGACAAAGTTGCCGCAGGTATGAAAAAATGGGCTCTGGAACAAGGCGTAACCCACATTACCCACTGGTTCCAGCCTCTTACCGACGGAACGGCGGAGAAGCATGACTCCCTCATCGACTATGATGGCAAGGGGGGAGTGATAGAAACCTTCACCGGCAAGTCCCTGGTGCAGCAGGAGCCTGACGCTTCCAGTTTCCCCAGCGGCGGCATACGCGCCACCTTCGAGGCTCGCGGATACACCGCATGGGATCCTGCATCTCCCGTTTTCATCCAGGACGATACCCTCTGCATCCCCACGGTATTCGTTGCCTACACCGGCGAGGCCCTGGACTTCAAGACCCCCCTCAAGCGCACCATCAAGGCGGTAGGGGATGCTGCGCTGCCTATATGCAATCTCTTCGACCCCAAGGTCAAGAGGGTATTGGCATACCTCGGATGGGAGCAGGAGTATTTCCTGGTGGATGAAGACATTTACGCCGCCCGCCCGGACCTGATGATTACCGGCCGTACCCTGATGGGTCACGAGTCCAGCAAGAATCAGCAGTTGGATGACCATTATTTCGGAGCCATTCCTTCCCGCGTCGCAGCGTTCATGAAGGACCTTGAAACCGAAGGCTACAAACTCGGTATTCCGCTGAAAACCAGGCACAAAGAGGTCGCTCCCAACCAGTTTGAGTTCGCGCCTATATTCGGAGAACTTAACCTATCGAACGACCAGAACCAGCAGATAATGAATATCATGCACAAGGTCGCTCGCAAGCACGGCTTTGTGGTGCTGCTGCACGAGAAACCCTTCGCAGGGGTGAACGGAAGCGGCAAGCATAACAACTGGAGCCTCGGCACCGATACAGGAGTTAATCTCTTCGCTCCCGGAAAGGATTCCCTTGGCAATCTGCAGTTCATTACCTTCTTTGTAAATACGCTCTACGCCGTTCAGAGACACAACGCCCTGCTGAAGGCGTCTATCGCATCCGCAACCAATGCCCATCGTCTGGGCGCCAACGAGGCCCCTCCGGCAATCGTTTCCGCTTTCGTGGGCAGGACCATGCATGAGGTTCTGGAGAAACTTGTGGAACTGCCCTCCGGCACTCCTATCGAAATCGCCGGCAAGAAGGGGACTTCGGTCGGGGCGATAGGTATCCCCGAGATTTTCGTCGATAATACCGACCGCAACCGCACCTCGCCATTCGCCTTTACCGGCAACAGGTTCGAGTTCCGTGCAGTCGGTTCCAGCGCGAACTGCGCGGGTGCGATGATCACTCTCAACACCGCCGTGGCGGAGCAGTTACTTGATTTCAAGGCTGCTCTCGATGTCGAACTTGCCGCTGGCAAGGAATTGAACGTGGCGGTGGTCGATGCTCTTAAGCCTTTGATTGAGAGCATCTTGAAGGTGGTCTGCTTCGAGGGTAACGGATATTCCGAAGAGTGGAAGAAAGAAGCCAAGAAGCGCGGTCTGGACACCGAGAACGTGGTGCCCAAGATGATAATGGAGTACCTGAAAGATGACTCCGTGAAGATGTTCACCCGCTGCGGGGTATTCTCCGAAAGGGAACTTCACGCCAGGAACGAAGTTAAACTCGAGACCTACGTAAAGAAGATACAGATCGAGGCCCGCGTGATGGGGCGCATGGCGCTTAACCACATCATCCCCGCCGCTCTCGATTATCAGACCAGACTGCTCCAGAATGCTTCTTTGCAGAAAGAATTGCTTGGTGCGGATGCTCCCGCTGTGGAGATCGACCTTGCAAGGCAGTTATCCTCACTTATCGCTGATATCCGCAAGAAGGTTGTGGAAATGACCAATGCACGCAAGAAAGCCAACAAACTGGAGGACGCCTTTGAAAAGGCGCTGGCCTACAGTGCGATAGCCGACTTGCTGCCGGGCATACGTAAACCAATCGACGACCTCGAAGAGATCGTCGATAATGCCACATGGCCGTTGCCTAAATACCGCGAATTACTGTTTATTTCTTAGGTTCGCAGGCTCGGGCCGCCGGGTAATTCTTGGCTGAACCGATTTTGAAGGATGCTTCGGCGCCAGGCTTTGTGCAGTCTGCGCCGAAGTATGCTTTATAATTACCCTTGGCCGTCTCCCAGCGGGATTTTTCACTGTTGAAGGAGGCGAGTTGACGCACGGGAACCGTGAAGTTGAGAGTCTCACTTTCGCCCGGGGCGAGGAGTTTTGTCTTGCCGAACTCTTTGAGTTCCACAACAGGCTTGTCTTTGAAACTGCCGAGAGGGGCGTTCACATAAAGACCGACTGCTTCCTTGCCGGCTACATTGCCGGTGTTGGTGACGGTTACGGATGCATAGATCTTATCCCCTTTGACTTTCACCTGCGCGCCTGAATACTCGAATGTGGTGTAACTCAAGCCGTATCCGAAAGGATAGGAAACTGGCTTGTCCTGAGTGCAGAACCAGCGGTATCCTACATAGATTCCTTCGGAATAGTCGGTGTAGGCAATGTTCTTGAGAGGCAGGCCGCGGCGCTCCGGGTGCACCACGCTTTCGTTGGCCTTGTCGCTGATGAAATTGTAGGGGAAGTCTTCCGCTCCGGGAGTGTCGAAATAATCCAGAGGGAAGGTCATGGGCAGTTTTCCGGAAGGATTGACCTTGCCCGTGAGCACGTCTGCAACTGCATTTCCGGCTTCTTCTCCAGGCAGCCAGGCGCAAAGGATGGCATCCGGCAGATAACTCCACGAAGCGGTCTCGATGGTGCCGCAGATGTTCAGGACCACTATTACTTTCTTGCCGGCGGCCTGATAGACTTCGCAGACATTCTCCAGCAAGTTCTTTTCATTTTCCTGGATGAGGAAGTCCGTGGACAGGATCCTGTCCCGGGCCTCTCCGGAGGTGCGTCCGAGGGTGATGATTGCGTAATCGCTGCGCTTTGCTGCTTCTTCAATCAACCCGCGTGTGACCTCCAATTCGGGCTTCTGGGCTATTCCAACATGGATGTTGATTTTGTGATTGGTGAGCAGGTCTTCGCTAATGAAGGCTGCGTAATTCTTGTAGAGTTTTTGCAGGCCTGCATCCACTTTGATTCCTGCTGCCTCCAGGCCTTCGTCCAACTGGCGTACATAAGGGCAAAATACAAATCCCGCACCGTTTCCTCCGGGAATCATATCATAGGAATAGACTCCGAACAGGGCTGCATTACCTTTGGCTACCGGCAGGGCGCCGTTGTTCTTGAGCAGCACCATACCTTCCGCGGCAAGTTCCCTGGCGGCCTTCGCTCCGGCTTTCAGATCCGGCTTGAGAGTGCTCTGGTTGCCCTTGAAGGTGGGAGTCTTCACTATGAGTTCGAGTAAAGTGGCGACGCACTTGTCCAAATCCTCCATCTTGAGACTGCCGTCTTTCAGGCACTCAAGAATATGTTCGGTCTGCACCGGGTGGCCGCCCATCAGAAGGTCGGAACGCGCGTGCAACTGCTTGGGAGTGTTGCGCTTTCCCGTCCAGTCCGTCATCACCAGGCCCTCGAATCCGAAATCCTTACGCAGGATTTTGGTGAGAA
>JAFZIX010000046.1 GCA_017554135.1 Bacteroidales bacterium
CCCTCTTACAGTGCCGAGGGTGGCATGAGTTTCAGGGGCAACACCGCCCCCGTTGGCCACAGCCGCAACGGGCATCGCCGAATAATCCAATTCTACATTATATTTAACGCCATTTACAACAACAGATGCATTGTTGCCTTCAATACCATTAACGGTTACGTCGAATTCTTTACCGTTGATCTTGAATTTATACTGACTCATTTTCGGGGTGATTTTCTAAAGGTTGAGGTTTTGTCGTTCCAGGCAGTCTGGCGGGGAGCGATGGTAATTATGCCGGGTTCCACGTCGTGGACCGTGTCGTTCAGATAGAGGTGCAGGGCCATAGCAATTGCCGCATTGACCTCGCCTCCCATCTCGGCATCGAGTGCCATGGCTATTGCCGCGGCGGTGTCGGGATCAGGGGTTTTGCCGGATTTAATTCTTTTGACTCTGGGCATACGCGGCATGCCCCTGCGGGATGCCTTGCCGATGCAACTGTAGATTATATACAGGATTACCAGGGCGGTGAAGACCGTGGTCACGGCAATCAGGCTGAGAGTCCATCCGTGAGGGTCGGTCTCTGCCATTCTCTGCGCTCCGGCAGTCATGTTCAGAAGTGAGATCATAACTTAGAGGGGCAGGTTGTCGTGTTTCTTTGCAGGGAGTTCCTGACGCTTGCCTTGGAGGCTATCGAGGGCGCGGATTACGCGGAAACGTGTGTTGCGAGGCTCGATAACATCCTCGATATAGCCTTTCTGCGCTGCTTGGTAGGGATTATTGAAGAGTTCTTCGTATTCGGCCTTCTTCTCGGCACGTACCTCTTCCTGCTTGTCGGGATCGGTCTCTGCCTTGATTTCCTTGCCGTAGAGCACGTTGACAGCGCCGTCAGCACCCATGACCGCGATCTGGGCGGTGGGCCAGGCGTAGTTGATGTCGCCTCGCAACTGCTTGCAACTCATCACGATATGTGCGCCGCCGTATGCCTTGCGAAGGGTGACGGTGACTTTCGGCACGGTGGCTTCGCCATAAGCATAGAGTAGTTTTGCTCCGTTGGTGATAACCGCGCCGTATTCCTGCTGGGTGCCGGGAAGGAATCCGGGCACGTCCACGAGGGTGACCAGGGGGATGTTGAAGGCGTCGCAGAAGCGCACGAAACGTGCAGCCTTGCGGGATGCGTTTATGTCCAGCACGCCGGCAAGCACCTTGGGCTGGTTGGCCACGATGCCCACGCTGCGGCCGCCGAAGTGGGCGAATCCTACTATGATATTCTTGGCGAATCCCTTATGGATCTCGAAGAAATCACCATCGTCTACCACCTGGGCAATTACATCGTACATGTCGTATGCCTTGTTGGGATTGTCCGGGATGATCTCGTTGAGAATGTCGCTCATGCGGTTTATTGGATCCGCGGTGGGGCGCTCCGGGGCAGTCTCCATATTGTTTTGGGGGATGTAACTGAGCAGGCGCTTGATGGTTTCGATGCCTTCCTGCTCATTCTCCGCCGCGAAATCGGCAACTCCGCTCTTTGTGGCGTGCACACTGGCTCCGCCGAGGGACTCCTGGTCCACATCCTCTCCGGTAACACTCTTCACGACCGCAGGGCCGGTGAGGAACATGTAGGAGGTGTTCTTGACCATCAAGGTGAAGTCGGTGAGAGCGGGGGAGTAGACGGCACCGCCTGCGCAAGGGCCGAAGATCCCGGAAATCTGGGGGACTACGCCGCTTGCGAGGATGTTGTGCTCGAAGATGTCTCCGTAGCCGGCGAGGGCGTCGATGCCCTCCTGGATGCGTGCTCCGCCGGAGTCGTTAAGGCCGATGACGGGGGCGCCGCAGCGCATGGCCATATCCATCACCTTGCAGATCTTTTCGCTCATGGTCTTGCTGAGTGAGCCTCCGCTGACAGTGAAGTCCTGCGCGAAAACGAAAACCGGGCGGCCTGCAATAGTGCCCTGGCCGGTCACCACTCCATCGCCGTCCGGATGGGATTTCTCCATTCCGAAGTTGGTGCAGCGGTGCTGGACGAACATGTCGAATTCCTCGAAACTGCCTTCATCCAAAAGCAGGGCGAGACGCTCCCTTGCGGTGAGTTTGCCCTTCTCGTGCTGGGCTTCGATACGCTTTTCTCCGCCTCCCAGCCTGGCTTTCGCACGGCGTTCGACAAGTGCCTTGATTTTTTCTTGCTGTATGCTCATAATCGAGTGAATGTCCTTATAAATAACTTGCAAATATACGCATAATTATTTTTATATTTGTAGTATGGATTTGAAGAGGATAGTGGTTCAGGACTTCCGCAACATAGAGTTGCAGGAGCTTGAATTCTGCCCTAACGTGAACTGTATTTCCGGCAATAACGGTGAGGGCAAGACCAATCTTATGGATGCCATATGGTATCTTTCAATGGCTAAAAGCGCTTTTTCTTCTTCAGACCGTTTCAATATACGTTTCGGATGCTCCGGTTTTGCTCTTTCCGGCTTGTATTCCATGCCCTCGGGGCCTGATACACGCATCAGCGTGCAGGTGGATGCTTCTTCCAAGAAGATGAAGAGGGACGATAAACCCTATGCCCGCCTTTCCGATCATATTGGATTGTTACCTGTGGTGATGGTTTCTCCGGCCGATGCATCTATGGTGAGCGAAACCGGCGAGGAGCGGCGTAAGTTCTGCAACGCGGTGCTCTCGCAGATGAGTGCGGAGTATCTGAATTTCGTGCAGAACTATTCCCGCCTGCTGCTTCAGCGGAACGCCATCCTCAAGAACGGCAGCCCCGATTATCAACTTCTGGATATTTTGGATGAGCAGATGGAAACCTGCGCCCTGCCGGTGAGCGAGATGCGCCGTCGCCTGGCGGAGGATCTTTCCCCGCTGGTGCAGAAGTTCTACTCCCAGATTTCCGGTGGCAAGGAGGATGTCTTCATCAGTTACAGGTCGGACCTGGACGGCGGCCGCCTGGCGGATATCCTCCGTTCCCGCAGGGAGAAGGATACTATCCTTAAATATACCTCGGCAGGCATCCAGAGGGATGATTTCCTCTTCGAGATGAATGGTCGTCCCATACGTCGCTGCGGCTCCCAGGGGCAGCAGAAATCATTCCTGGTCGCGCTGAAATTTGCCCAGTATTTGCTTATGAAGGAGCGTCGCGGTTTCGCCCCCATCCTCCTTTTGGACGATCTCTTTGACAAACTCGATATGGGGCGTGTGCAGAACCTGCTTTTAATGGTGGCCGGGAGCGATTTCGGGCAGATTTTCCTCAGCGACAGCAATAAGGTGCGTCTGAGCGGAATCGTGGATGGAATCACTACCGAACGTACGTATTATGAGGCGAAAGGGGGCGCATTCACCCGCAATGAGTAGCCGTATCGCAAGAAAGAGCGCC
>JAFZIX010000047.1 GCA_017554135.1 Bacteroidales bacterium
CCCACGTCATGCAGCAGTGCGGCCCAGCGCAACCATAGATTATCAGATGCTGCTGCGACGTTGTCCAGCACCGCCAGGGTGTGCGTGAAGATATCCTTATGCCCGCGCCCGTCTATGGTCTCAACGCCTTTAAGTGCTGCTATCCAGGGGAGTATGCCTTCCAGCAGTCCACATTCGTCCATCAACTCGAATGCCATGGAGGGACGCTGGCACATCAGCATCTTGTTGAGTTCCTCGGCTATCCTCTCCTTCGAAAGAATCTCCATCCTGGGTGCCATCCGCCGCATGGATTCGATCGATTCGGGCACTATGCTGAAACGAAGTTCCGGGGTGCTGAGTTTGGTGGCGAAGCGCACTGCCCGCAGCATGCGGAGGGGATCGTCGGAGTAGGTGGTGTCCGGGTCCAGCGGAGTGCGGATGATGCCTGCGGCAAGGTCCTTGATGCCTCCGAAGGGATCTACCAGCGCGCCGAAGTCCTCCTCCTGAAGGGAGAAGGCCATGGCGTTGATGGTGAAATCCCGGCGCAACTGGTCATCTTCGAGCGTGCCGTTTTCCACTATGGGATTGCGGGATTCACGGCGGTAGGATTCCTTCCGCGCCCCCACGAACTCGATTTCATCCCCCTCGAAATGCAGCATCGCGGTGCCGAAGTTCTTGAAATAGGAGACGGACTTGCCGGTTTTCTCGCCGACTGCCTGGGCGAAGTCGATGCCGCTGCCTTCCACCACTATGTCGATATCGTTGCAGGGGCGGCCGAGGAAGCAGTCCCGCACATATCCGCCGATGGCGAACGCGCGCACGCCTCTCTCGCGGGCGACTTCGCTCACGATTCGGAATATCTTCTTCTGGACGTATTGCGCTGTTACAGTAGGCATGATTTGCTCATTTCAAGGTATTTGGGGAAGTATTTCATGGGCGCGAAGCCGGCCTCGTTCCTCCTGTATACATATGTTTCTTTCCCGTTGGTCAGGAAAATATATTTCACGTTCTGAACCGCAGAGTAGCGCAGCGCCTGCTCGGCTACCGCCTCGCTCAGGTCCACCTCCGGCCGCTTGCATTCCACTATCGCCAGGGGCTCGCCCTTGCCGTCGTAAACCACTATATCCGCACGCCATTGTTTCTGCCCGTACTTCATGGAAACCTCGCTCATCATCAGCCAGGCGGGAATCAGGGCCTTGTCCGACAACTGGCCGATGAACCACTGCCGCACCCTTTCTTCGGGCGTGGCGGCTACCCACTTGCGGCGGAGAGGATCGTAGTATTTTTCGGCTTCAGGCATTCAGTATCTTGGCGGTAAGTTCTATCAGCATCTGGTCGGGAGCGAGCGTGGCTCCGTCTCCGCCCTTGCCCAGATAGTCGAATTCGCAGAGCATGGAGATGACTTTCATCGCGGAGGGGACGGGATAGTTGCGCACGGCGGCATCGTATTCCCGGAGGAAGTATGGATTCACTCCGAGGATGGAGGCTCGCTCCTGCTGGTCCATGCGGGGGTTCTTCTGCAGCGCAGCCTCATATTTGAGAATACGGTAGAAGTGCGTGTAGAGGGCGCTGACCGCCATCGGCATTGCGAATTTGGCGGCAGTGCCGATGTGGGTGGCGATTTTCAGGGCCTTGGCGGAGTTCTTGAGCGAGAGTTCTCGGGTGAGTTCGAAGACGCTGAACTGCCGGGAGATGCCGACGTTTTTCTCCACATCCTCCACCCGCACCTGAGTGCATCCTTCCGGCAGGTTGCGGAGGAGTTTCTCCGTCTCCGCAACTATCACCGAGAGGTCGGTGCCTGCGGATTCCCCGAGGAGGGCGGCGGCCTGCGGTTCGATGCTGAGCCCGCGGCCTGCGTAGTAGGAGGATATCCAAGTGCCGATTTCATAGTCCCGGATGGCGGGGGAGTCGACCACTATGCCGTTCTTCTGCACGGATTTGTAGAGGGATTTGCGCTTGTCGGCGGATGCCTTGTGCATCAGCAGCACCAGGACGGTGGATTCCAGGGGCTCGGCGCAGTACACGGCGAGATCCTCTATCCCTTTCATCTGCTGGGCCTCCTTCACCACCACGAGTTGCCTCTCCGCCATCATGGGGAAGCGGCGGGCGCTGGTGATTATCTGGGAGGCGGTCACGTCGGAGCCGTAGCATATGGTCTCGTTGAAGTCTTTTTCGTAGTCTTGCAGGCAGTTGTCCACAATCGCCTGGCAGACGAGTTCGGGATAATAAGGCTCATCTCCCATTAAAAGATAGACGGGAGCGAATACGCCTTTGCGGACATCTGAAATGATGTCGTTGCAGACCTGTGCTATATTTACTCCACCCTTGGCCATATCTGCACAAAAATACAAAAAATAATGATTACATTTGTGGGTTAAGTAAAAACACAATACAATGGCTATTATCGAATGCAGGGAAGTCTGCAAATCTTTCGGGGAGAAGGTGGCTCTGGACCACGTCAGCCTCGAAATCCCCGAGGGGGGAATCTTCGGCCTGCTCGGGCCTAACGGTGCGGGCAAGACCACTTTGATACGTATCATCAACAGAATAACCATTCCTAACGGAGGTGAGATACTCTTCAAGGGCGCGCCCATCACACAGGTAGATGTCGAGAAGATCGGCTATATGCCGGAGGAGCGTGGTCTCTATCGCAAAATGAAGGTCGGCGACCAGGCCATGTATCTGGCCCAGTTGAAAGGGATGAGCGCATCCGCCGCCCAGAAAGCCCTGAAGGAGTGGTTCATCCGCTTCGGCATCCAGGACTGGTGGGGAAAGAAGGTGGAGGAACTCTCCAAGGGTATGGCCCAGAAACTCCAGTTCATCACCACGGTGGTGCATAAGCCTTCGCTGATGATTCTGGACGAGCCTTTCAGCGGATTCGACCCGGTGAATGCCGA
>JAFZIX010000048.1 GCA_017554135.1 Bacteroidales bacterium
ATGCCCGATCAGGTCGGGCATGACGACCGGCAATCCCCAGCACGGCCGTCGTTGCCGCCTTCAGATACTCCCACCAGGCATCCGGATCCTGCTCCGCCCAGCCGGGGCGGCCGGATGTAATCGGAGCCTCGTTCTTGGGATAGAATGCAGTGGCGACACATTTACCGGTTTCAGCGCAGACCAGACTGGCCTTCACTGATGAACTCCCTATATCATAACCTAAAATAAGCATATACAAATATAAGTTTTTTTATATATTTGTAGACTTAATTAATAAGACTAATTGTAAGACTAACGTTCCTGTCATGGACCTGAAAAAATTTATTCTTCTCACTATCTGCTTTTTAGCAGCATTCGCGTCATGTAAACCAGAGCAAAAAGAGGAAGCGGCCAAGATTGTTACTACCAATTTCAGCGTGCCTTCCATAATAGAAGTCGAAGAAGGCCAGAGCGTGGTGATCCCTCTTCGCGGCACCACGAACATGGTGGCCACCGACCAGGTGATGCTGCGCACAGTTGCAGGGGAAGATATACCATGCAAAGTTCTTGAATTAAAAGATGGTTCCCGCCTGACCATAGAACTTCCCGAAGATCTTGTCAGCGGCTACTACAAGATGTATATAAAGAGAGGCAGCACCAATTACTATGTTGCCGCATTCGATCTCACCGTAATCAAATCCCTGTCTATAGAGCCGGATAAAGACACCACCATTTATGGATTGGTTCAGTGCGAAGGCAAAGGTGTTCCCAATGTGCTTGTGTCCGACGGCACCGAGATTGTGAAGACAAACGCGGACGGCATCTACCAGATTCCTTCCCTGAAGAAGTGGAAATATGTTTTCGTAATTATCCCCAGCGGATATGAAGTGCCTGCCCAGGGTATTCTGCCCGAACTTTCCGCTGCGCTGACTCAGGCCGAGAATGTCCCCGAACGCAAGGACTTTGAACTGATTAAGTCCGACAACGACAACTTCACCATGTTCGTGCTGGGTGACATGCACCTTGCCAACAGAAACAACGACATCAGCCAGTTCTCCGCCGTTGCCAACACCTTGAATCAATCCATCGCCAAGGCACCCGGCAAGAGGTACTGCATAACGCTGGGCGATATGACCTGGGATGTGTACTGGTATTCCAACAAGTTCACCTTCCCGGAGTACCTTTCCACCGCCAACGAGCATTTCAAGGACATCACCTTCTTCCATACGATGGGAAATCACGACAATGATATGAATTCCGTGGGAGATTATGAAAAGTCGTTCCGCTATACTCGAGACATAGCGCCCCTGTTCTATTCCTTCAATCTGGGAAAGATTCATTTCATCGTGATGGACAATATCGACTACAACAATGTAGGCGCAAACAACGACGGCACGGGTAACGACTACCGCAGCCAGTATGTGCTGGATTATACGGCCGACCAGATGACGTGGCTACAGAAAGACTTGTCTTTTGTAGATAAGTCCACCCCCGTGTTCATCACCTCCCACGCACCCCTGTCCGTACCCAGCGGAGCCACGTCGTTCAACGACAAATATATGAACGGTGCGGATTCAGCAGGCGAGGCGAATATGTCCGACTTCATCAATGCCGTAAAAGACTATAACGTCCATTTCCTGAGCGGACATACCCACAAGCTTTTCCACCGTACCCACAACAGCAAGTTTTCAGAGCATAACGAAGCCGCCATTTGCGCCACATGGTGGTGGAGCGGAAAGCAGACTCCCGGAATTCACGTCGGGCAGGAAGGCACACCCGGAGGTTTCGGAGTATGGGAATTCACCGGTAAGAATTTCAAATTCTCATACCAGTCCGCCGGCCACGACGAGAACTATCAGTTCCGCGCCTACGACATGAACGAAGTCAAGAAGGTGGTCACTCTCGATGCCGCCGGAGGCAACAAGAATTTCAGCACATTTGTCAACGCCATCGCAGCCTATCCCGCCAATTCAATCCTGGTCAATGTATGGGACTATGATAAAGACTGGACGGTGAGCATCAGCGAAAACGGCAAAGAACTCACGGTGACAAAAGACTACGCCTATGACCCGCTTCACCTCATGGCCTGGACAGCACCCAGGAGCAAGTCTGTCTCCGAACCCAACTTCACAACAGGCAAGTGGTGCCATTTCTTCAAGGCCACGGCAAGCAGTGCCACCTCAACCGTTGTAGTTAAGGTCACCGACCGCAACGGCAAGGTCTTCACCGAAACGATGACACGCCCGAAGGCCTTCAACATGAACGATTACAAGAACAAATAATCATCACATTTTTAACAACTAACCACTATGAGATTGCAAAAGATTCTCGCCGTTTCGGTTATGCTGCTTGCAGGTTTCGGCCTGTTCGCACAGAACCGCACGGTCCAGGGCATCGTTTTCGACTCTGCGCAGCAGCCGCTGCCGGGAGTCGGGGTCGTGCTCCAGGGGACCACGAACGGCACCGTCACCGGCACGGATGGTTCCTACTCGCTTAAGGTTCCTTCCGGACAGGCGGTCCTGACTTTCTCCAGCCTCGGCTACCAGACGCAGACCATTACCGTGCCTGCCACCCAGAGCCAGCTGAACGTAACTCTCGAAGACGACGCGATGACTCTTGAAGAGACCGTCGTCGTGGGTTACGGCGTGCAGAAGAAGGTCAACCTGACCGGCGCCATCACCCAGGTTGAAAGCAAGGCGCTCGAAAACCGCAGCGCGCACAACCTGACCACTATGCTCCAGGGCTCCGTCCCCGGACTCAACATTTCCACCTCCAGCGGTAACCCCGGTTCCACCGGCTCTCTGAACATCCGAGGCTATACCTCCATCAACGGCGGTGATCCCCTGGTGCTCATCGACGGAATCGAGGGCAGCATCAACCGCATCAATCCTCAGGACGTGGAATCCATCTCCGTCATCAAGGACGCATCCTCCGCAGCAGTTTACGGTGCGCGTGCAGCCTACGGCGTCATCCTCGTGACCACCAAGAGCGGTCAGGTCGATAAGGATAAGGCCACCGTGCGTTATAGCGGCCGTTGGGGCGTTGAGATGCCTACCACCTCCACCGAATGGGAAACGAGGGGATACTGGTCCGTTTACACCATCAACAAGTTCTGGTACGAGAGCAAGGGTTCCAACTATGTGAACTACAATGCAGAAGACATGATGGAACTCCTCGCCCGAGTGAACGACAAGACCGAGAATCCCGAGCGTCCCTGGGTGGTTATCAAGGACGGCAAGTACAAGTATTACGCGAACACCGACTGGTGGCACACGATGTACAACGATGTCCATCCTACCCAGAACCACAGCGTCAGCGTGAGCGGCGGCAACAAGGCAGTCAAGTACTACCTCTCCGGCCAGTACGACCGCCAGCAAGGTATGGTGAAGGCCCGTCCCGACGTGTATGAGAAGTACAACCTGCGTGCAAAGTTCGATGCCCGTATCAACAAGTACGCCCGCATCAGCAACAACACCAACTTCTTCGTCGGAACCTACGACTTCCCCGGCCTCGCCGACATCCAGGACTCCTTCGCTTATGGCGACCGTCACGCTCCTGCCTGCTTCCCCGCACAGAACCCCGACGGCACCTGGCTTTACTTCGTAGATGCTCTCGGCTACCGTGTCAACAACGGACGCGCCTGGGCATACGCCAGCGACAACCTGAACATCGAGAAGCGTACCGACCTCGCCAACACCACGGAACTGACGATTACCCCTTTCAGGGGCCTCACCCTCAAGGCGAACTACAGCTACCGTACCTATAACAACCACGACACCCACAGGCGAAACGAAATCACTTACTCCCAGTATCCTGGCGAAATCGTCACCTACAATAACTCCGGCGCCTTCGACAACTACATGACCGAAGATGTGCGTGAGTATGTCCGCCAGACCTGGAACGCATACGCAACCTATGAAAACAGCTTTGCGGATGCACACAACCTCAAGGTCATGGGTGGTTACAACTACGACTCCTACCACTATAAAAGGGTCTATGCAAAGGGTTACGATCTGATTACCAGCGAACTCTCCGACCTTGCGCTCATCTCCACCGAGACACGCCAGCCGGAAGTAGGAGGCAATCAGTCAGCATGGAAGACCATCGGCTTCTTCGGCCGTATCAACTACGACTACAAGGGCCGCTACCTCTTCGAGACCTCCGCACGTTATGACGGTTCTTCCCGTTTTGCCAAGGGTCATCAGTTCGGCTTCTTCCCTTCCGCATCAGTCGGCTGGAGAATCAGCGAGGAGCCCTTCTTCGCACCTTTGAAGAGGACCATCAACAACCTCAAACTCCGCGCATCCTATGGTACCCTGGGTAACCAGAACGTAGGCAATTTCAGCTACATCCGCCTGGTCAACTTCAAGACCTTCGCAGGATATAGCTTCGGCGAAAACGTGATGGCCCGCTACACGAACCTCGACGACCCCGTGGCATCGGATAAGACCTGGGAGGTTTCCAAGCAGACCAACCTTGGTCTCGACCTCGCAATGTTCGGCAACAAACTGGAACTCACCGCCGAGGCCTATATCCGCGACACCGACGGTATGCTTACCGACGGTATGGACCTTCCTTCAGTGTACGGCGCCGGCGTGCCTCAGATGAATGCCGCCGACCTCCGCACCAAAGGGTATGAACTCTCGCTCAGCTGGAGGGATTCCTTCAAACTGGGTGGCAAGGATTTCGAGTATTTCTTCAAACCCTCCATCAGTGAATTCCGTTCCAACATCACCAAGTTCGCCAACGAGACCAAGCTCCTCTCCAACTACTACGAAGGAATGGAACTCGGCGAAATCTGGGGCTTCCATATCATCGGCCTGTTCGAGTCCGATGCCGAAGCCAAGGCTTACACCAGCCAGGTGGACCAGTCTTACTGCAACGCCAACCTGAATGGCGGCTGGAAGGCCGGTGACCTGAAGTATGCCGATCTCGACGGCGACGGTGTCATAGGAGTCGGAAAGAACACTCTCGATGAGCCCGGCGACAGAATTTATCTCGGAAACTCTCTCCCGAGGCTGCACTACGGCTTCCAGACCGGATTCTCGTGGAACAACTTCGACGTGAGCGTGTTCTTCGAGGGAACCGGCAATCACTACTGGTATCCTGCCCGTTACAACTTCGACTTCTGGGGACCTTATTCCCTGGGTTATCCTGCCTTCCTCGACAAGAATTTCCTCGCAAATTGCTGGAGTGAAGACAATCCCGATGCATACTTCCCGAGGCCCCGTTCCAACGTGGCATCCAACGGAGGCGGTGAGCTCGGCCGCGTGAACGACCGTTACATCCAGAACATCAGGTATCTCCGTTTCAAGAACCTCACCGTCGGTTACGACATCCCCAAGAAGATCCTTTCGAAGGTCGGCATCGAAGGCCTCCGCGTTTACTTCTCTGGCGAGAATCTCGCATACTGGTCGCCTATTACCAAATACACGACTCACCTCGATCCGGAAAGCTGCTTCAACCGTGGCGACGATCCTGTGGACGATCTGAACAACACATCATATCCCTGGCAGAAGACCTACATGTTCGGGGTTGATCTCACTTTCTAAAAGGACGCGATTATGAAAAAGAATATCATTTTCCTGGCAATTATATCCCTGTTCGCAGTATCCTGCGACCTGGAAGAGAAGCTGACCCTCATACCTGAGTCCCAGCTTACGCCTGAGTCTTATTTCAAGACCGCGGAAGACCTTCAGCTCTTCTCGAACACCTTCTACAACAACCTGCTGGAGAAGGAGCCCTTCGCTATTGAAAGCGATGTATTCGTGAAGATGAATCCCTCGAACCTCATCCGTGGCGGCAACGACCGCACCGTGCCCGCATCCGGCGGCGGCTGGTCCTTCACCAACCTTCGCAAGATGAACACCCTGCTGGCGAACATCAACAACTGCGACGACAAGAACGCAGTCAAGGAATACACCGCACTGGTGAAGTTCTGGCGTGCATACTACTATGCCGACATGGTCCGCAAGTTCGGTGACGTTCCGTGGATCGACCATGAAATCGGTTCTGCAGACGAAGACCTCTACAACCCCCGCGACACCCGCGAGACCATCCTCACCCACATGATAGAGGATATAGACGAGGCCATCGAGAACCTGCCCGGCAAAGCCAAGGCTCCCCAGACGGCATACCGCGTGAACAAGTACACCGCTATGTTCCTGAAGGCCCAGTTCTGCCTCTTCGAAGGCACCTTCCGTAAGTATCACAGCGCTCCGGCACCGTTCGAGAACTCATACACTGCAGCCGATGGCACCACACACGACTACCAGTATTATCTCGACCTTTCTGCAAAAGCAGCCAAGGATCTTATCGATTCCAAGGCATACAAGCTTTTCAGCTCCGGCAAGCCCAATCAGGACTACTTAACCCTGTTCAACGCCGATAATGCCAATACCGATGAGATCATCCTGGCCGTCAACTACGACCGCGATCTCAAGATCAAGCACGACTGCGGCCGCGACATCACAAACCAGACTTCCGCCCGTTATGGCATGACCAAGAAACTGGTCGATATGTACCTGATGGCCGATGGAACACGTTTCACCGACAAACCCGGCTGGAACGTTATGGGCTTCGCAGATGAGGTTGCTGGACGCGATCCCCGTCTCGCCCAGACCATCCGCACTCCCGGCTATAGCTGGAAGAACCCCGGTACCAGCAAGGACGGTCCCGAATTCCCTTACTGCCAGACCGGTTACCAGACTATCAAGTACATCCCGTCGTACGACACGAAGCCTTATTCTACCGATAACTGCTTCAACGATATGCCGGTGTACAGGTATGCAGAGGCCCTGCTCAACTATGCGGAAGCCCTCGCCGAGCTCGGCACCCTCACCCAGGACGACCTTGACATCTCCGTCAACCTTATCCGCAAGCGCGTGGGTATGCCCGACCTCAACCTGGCCAATGCAAATGCAAATCCCGACAACGATTATCTCGGAAGCGCCGAATTCGGATATCCGAACGTGACAGGAACCAACAAGGGCGTTATCCTCGAGATCCGCCGCGAAAGGGCGATCGAACTCTTCCAGGAGGGATACGGACGCTACTTCGACCTCATCCGCTGGAAGGCCGGCTATTGCCTGAATCAGCCTTTCTACGGAATGTATATCAACGGTCCCGGCAGCTACGACTTCGGCGATGACAGCAAGTATACTTTCTACACAGGAACAACTACCGCTACGGGCACCAAGTACTTGATCTACGATCCGAATGCCCCTGAGGCAAGCGCCTCCGACGAAGTATTCTACCTGATCAATCCCCTCACCGGAACGCTCGATACCAAGGGTGTACGCGACGCTCTGCATACCGTCGATCACTCCTTCGACGAGACGAAGCACTACTTCTACCCTCTCCCCGAGAAGGATCTCCAACTGAACAAGAATCTCAAGCAGAATCCTAATTGGTAGTATATTATGAAAAGAATCAATACATTTTTTAAGACTCTTGCCCTGACGGCATGCGCAGCCGCACTTCTGGTTTCCTGCGAAGAGGAGCCCGGAATCGGTGTAGCAAGGGCCGTCCTGGGCGATGTGTCGGTGATTAACTTCACCGCCAAGAGCCCTAAGGCGCAGACCGTTAAGGTAGTCTCCGACGGCGAGTGGCACACCACCGCCCCGGAGTGGATCACGGTCGATCCTTCCACCGGCAGCGGCACCACCATGGTCACCGTTACCGCCAGAGAAAACCTGGATGCGCAGGGAATGCTTGAGCCCCGCAAGGACACCCTCATCATTTCCGGAAACACGCTCGCCAGCCGGCTCCTCATATTCGTGAGCCAGGAAGGCGATGCCTACCGCAACGCCCAGCATCTCACCCTCGACAAGGTTGCCGAACTTGCCGACGGCAAGTCGTTCATACTTGATGAGGCTACGGTTGTGGCTCTCTCATCCACCGGATTCATACTCAATACAGGCACTACCAATGTGTATGTAAAGAGTGACGAAACCGTCAAGGTCGGAGATGTTGTCTCCGTCAAGGGTATAAAGGGCAAAGTGAACGAGTTGCCTGCAATTACACAGGCGGACGAAGTTACCGTTAAATCCTCGGGAACCGCTACATATCCGGAACCTGTCAACCTCAACGATGTGATTGCGACTTACACCGGCACCGCGATGGAATACATTACCGTTTCCGGTGTTGTATTAGGCGGCAATCTGGTAGTCACTGTCGATGAAGTAGAGTATTCAGTCAAGCAGATTGATGCTCCTTCCGAACTCAGCATTTCCGGTCTCACCGGCAACAAGGTGGACATCACCGGATACTTCGCCGGAATTTTGGGCGCCAAGCAATTCGGCATCATCACGACCGCCATCAAGGACAACGGTCCCGAAGTTGTTCCTCGTCCCGACAAACTCCTCTACGCTAAGTGGCGCTTCACAGCAACCACTATGACTGCATATAAGGACTTCTTCGGCGGCACCGATGGAAAACCTGACAAGGCAGAAGGCAACGGAGAGCTCTATGTTCCTTCCAATGTCGAGGGCAACGGAAAGATCGAATACTATCAGATCGACAAGACCGAACTCGATGCCAACAACAAGGCATCCCGTATCGTCGGCAGCACCGGGCATCCTTACGTGACCGGCGCATGGCCCGGAGATTACTGGCAGTTCTCTGCAACAGACAACTACGAGTATCCTGCAGGCACCCAGCTCCATGTCAAGTATTTGACACGTGTTTCCGGAACAGGACATAAGTTCTGGATGCTTGAATATTTCGATGGCACCGAATGGAAACCAGCAGAAGAGTATCCTGTGCAAACCACCACCGACACTGGAGAGAGCGTGCAATACAACTTCATCGAGCCCACCTCCAATGTGGCAGTCGAATGCAACTGGACTCTTGCAGCACCTTGCCGCGAGCCTAAATTCCGCATGCGCTGCGTCGCCAACTGGCAAGCCAACGGAAGCGGTAAACTTGCCGCTCCTAACGGAGGCACTTGCCGTATTGCCGACAATGGTGATGACGGCGAGGATGCCGGCCCTGTATTCGAGGTTACGACAGCACCCGAAGGCGGTGGAGGCGGAGGCATTCCTGCCGGGACTATTGTATTCGAGGATGATTTCGAATGGCTCGAGCCTTATGCTACTGCAGCAAGCGCCCCGGACGATGTTACCAACAACTCCGTTGGTTCTTCTCCTAACATCTTCACCACTACTGCCTTGCAACCCATCCTTACCACTTTGCAGGAAAAGGGTTATGGCTATATCTGGGGAGGAAAGGGGCTTGAATGGTCTACCGCCGTGCCTGATAGCGGCAACGGACAAACGTTATATCTTCAGAAAAACTATCTGAAGTTCGGTAAGTCCGACTATAGCTCGGGCCTCATACTGCCTGCCTTGACCAGCCTTACTGCAGCTGCCAATGTGGAACTCACATTCGACTGGTGCTGGTGCATGACCGGTAAATCCAAACCCGATATCATGACACTCACCGTCGCAGTTGCAGGAGGAGAAAACACCGAACTTTCTTCGACTCAGCCTACTGCGGATGACCTAACAAAACTCGAGTGGCAGCATGCCTCGGTGACAATCAACGGAGCCACAGCGGAAACACGCATCACCCTGCGTCCTACCAACTCCGATCCTTATGTTAGCAATACCCGCGGACAGAACCGCTGGTATCTGGATAACATCAAGATTGTCGTCAAGTAATTCTAAATGAAAAAATTTCTTATTGTTTTACTCACCGCGAGCCTTTGCCTTGTTGCAGAGGCTCGCAGAGTGAGTGGAAAGGTAGCCTGCGGTAATGATGCCCTGGCAGGGGTCATAGTCACCGACGGGGAGCACTTCACCACCACCGGCAGCAACGGCACATTCAAGCTGGATGTTGCCGATGATGCCCGTTTCGTGTATATAGTGAGCCCTTCCGGCTACCAGCCCGACTTCTCCACCGGAGCGCCGCAGTTCTACCAGCCTCTCACAAAGGCGAAAAAGTACGAGTTCCAGTTGAACAAGGTCCAGGCAGGCAACGATTTCACCATCCTTGCCGTATCGGACCCCCAGATGAAACACGAAAGGCATCTGGCCAAGTTCTGCAAGGCTCCGCTTAAGGACCTGATAGAGCAGTCTCAGAGCCACAACGCAAAACACAACACCGTCGGCATCTCCCTCGGCGACATCGCCTGGAACGAACTCAATATGTTCGAACCATACAAGCAGGAGATTGTCAAAACCGGCATACCTTTCTATAATGTAATAGGCAACCACGACCACATCCAGAACATGTCCGGAAAGGCGGCACTGGCCAGCTATGAAGATGCCTTCGGCCCCTGCGACTGGGCATTCTGGCTCGGCGAAGATCTGGTGGTCGGCCTCAACAATCTCCGCTTCCGCGGCGAGGTCAAAGACCCCACAACTTCTGGCAAATACAAGGAAGGCTATCCCGACTGGACCATGGACTTCATGCGCGGCCTGCTGAAATACATTCCGGAAGGCACGCACATCTTCATCGCCCAGCACAGCCCGACCTACCGCTGGTTCAGCGATCAGTGGATTGTGAACGGCAAGGAGATGCTGAAGATGCTGGATGGCTACAAGGTGGATTTCCTCTCCGGACACACCCACATCAGCAACAACCACATCTACAGCGAGAATATCCGCGAGCACAACCCCGCGTCGATCTGCGGGTCCTGGTGGGAGACCATCTGGTGCAACGACGGCACTCCCCGTGGCTACAAGATATTCGATATGGTGGATGGCAAACTGAGTTGGTACTGGCACAATGTGGATTACTCCGATGACTTCCAGGTAGAATTCCTGGGAAAAGGACAGTCCCACTTCTTCCCCGAGTGCTGTATCGCCAACGTCTGGGACTACGACGACAACTGGAAAGTCGAATGGACCCAGGACGGTGTTGCCATGGGCACCCCGGAACGCGTGAAGGATGTCTCCCCTACCTACATCGACGAAATCAACAAGAAGTTCGGCACCAGGGAGATCCCCAAGTACAAGCGTCCGCGCAAGAACATCCATTATTTTGCCGCCACTCCCTCGAAGGAAGCATCCGTCGTCACCATGACGGTCACCGCTCCCGACGGGCGCTGCTGGTCGCATGAATTCAACCTGAAGCACGAAGAATAATGTGGATCTGGATGGCATTGGCTTCGGCAGTCTTTCTTGGCGTCTATGATGTCGCCAAGAAGGCTGCCTTGAAGCATAACGACATCTACGCCATCCTACTGGTGGCGACGGGGCTCAGCGCCCTGTTCGTCAGCCCCTTCCTAAGTTGGGGCACCGGCGTCGACCATCTCCGCCTGATCTTCAAGTCCGTGCTTGTGACAGCCTCCTGGGTGAGCGGCATGATTGCCCTGCAACTGCTTCCCATCACAACTGTCAGCACCTTCAAGACCTCCAGGCCTATGTTC
>JAFZIX010000049.1 GCA_017554135.1 Bacteroidales bacterium
CCCGCACGATAGGAATCAACAAAAGTCTGCTATCCCGCTATATCTACGGCATCAAACGGCCCTCCGAGGCCCGCACCAAGCAGATCCTTGATGCCATCCGCGCCCTTGGGCGGGAAATGGCCAACATCTGACATATTCTCATTTCCGCCACTGTTTGCCAGGGGCGCTGAGGGGCTGTTTTGCCCCTGCCGACGCAAAAAACCGGTTGCCAGGGGCAAATTGGGGTGTTTTTGCCCCCTGGGCCGCGGCGGCCGGGCACAAAAATGGGGCGCTGGCGTGCCCGGGAGGCGGGAAAATCGGGGTGGGGGATTAAAAATAAAATATTATTTTTAACTTTGTATATTGTAACCACATAACCACGACAATGATGAGTAACAAAACTAAATATCCCATTTACAGTATTCTGGTAGCCTCTTTACTCGCATTCTCCGTTGTCCCGGGGAAGGCGGAATCGGATGTCCCTGTGCCTGTTCCTGAGGAGACGCCTCAGAAACAAAAGCTGCAAGGTATGTCCATGCGGGTGAATCTGGCCTGGCTCGCCGCCTCGGAGCCGAACCTCAGCTTCGAGTTCCCGCTGGGGAGGCATGTCACGCTGGGGGCCAACCTGGGCCTGAAGCCGTGGCCGCGCTGGGGCTTCTGGGATTGGGATAACGTGAATAATACGACCCGCTGGCGCAACTTCGCCGTTGTCCCGGAAATCCGTTGGTGGCCCAAAGCCCTCTATGAAGGCTGGTTCACCGGGGTGGACTTCATCTATTCGCACTATAACGTAGGAGGCGTTGCCTTCCCCTTCGGCTTGTATCCCGATGCCAAGAATTATCGTCTCCAGGGTTCCTGGTGGGGTGGTGGCGTCTTTGCCGGCCGCTCCTGGGCGCTGGGCGAGCATTTCCGCCTGGAGCTGGAAGCCGGCGTGGGCGTCGGCCAGGCGGTCTATGACCGGTATGACTGCGCGCACTGCGGTACCAGCCTGGGAGAAGAGCGCAAGCTGGCCATCGTTCCCAAGGTGGGCTTGAACATCGCCTGGAATCCGGTCTCCCGGACCGAGCGAGCCGCCCGCGCCAAGGAACGGATCGCCGTCGAAATACAGAAGATCGTGAACGTCGTCTCCAAGCCGGTTGCTTTCGTGGTGCATCTGAAAGATGTCCCGTCGTTGCCGAGCGTGGGAGATGACCTGGCCGAGAAAGACACCTGGGTGGTCCCCGTGAGCCAATATCGTCCGCTGGATTACCAGACCCGTCCGGGCCGCGACAGTGTCCTCTGCGTCCATTATCCGATCGATGGTTACGAGCTTGACCTCTCCCTGGGTGGCAACGGCGCTTCGATGAACAAGGTCGTGTCCGATATCCGCGCCATCCGCGACGATGCGCGCAACGAAGAACTGCTGGTTTCTATCGTAGGTCTGGCTTCCATCGAAGGCCCGGTGGGCCGAAACGACACCTTGTCTGTCCTGCGTGCGCAGGCTGTGGCGAATTATCTGGAAAAGGAAACCGGCCTGCCGTCCCGGAGCTTCGAAGTGATCGGCAAGGGCGAGGCGTGGGATTGGTTCCGTGAGCAGTTGGCCTCCAATCCCGAAGGTCTGGACGCCGCGCAGCTGGCGAGGCTGAACGATATCATGGCGGAATGGGCTGATCCGGATGTCCGCGAGTACATGATCCGGTCCGATGCCGCTCTCTACAACGCTGTCAAGACCACCCTGCTGGCAGACCAGCGCACGGCGGGCTATATCCGCGTGTACTATGGCGACCGTCCCGATCCGGCCACGCAGAAGCTGAACGGCGAGGTGTACGAGCTCTTGAATGCCAAGCGCTACCAGGAGGCGGTGGCAGTGATTCGCGAGGATGCATCCCTCATGGACCGTGTCCGCAGCGACGCCGAAGCGGCAAATGCATACGGTATCGCCTTGTACTTCACGGCCCTGGACAACAAGGACGCCGCTGCTGAAGAAGAGGCGTTTGATCTGGTCCGCCGGGCCGCCCGCCAGGGCTCTGCCGCCGCTGCCGAGAACCTCCCGGGCATGGAAACCTACAGCCGCGCCCGCAAGGAATACGACGCCTGGCTGGAGGAGAACAAATAAAAAAGCCTCTCCGAAGAGAGGCTGAAAAACTGGTTGCCAGCTTTAAGCTAATCGCCTGAGTATTCCTCCACCGACCAACCGGAAGGGATGCCACTTGCTCCTTCAGGGAAGAAATTGGTTGTCTTGCCAGGGGCTGTATAGAAAGTGCCGTTGGAAGGGACGTATGATAACCACGAGTTCAGGCAATCCTGTGCCGAAATATCAGTAGCCAGGCAGACAACGGTGTTAACTTTAGTATTCGAGAACATCTGCCGGTAGCATTCCTGAACCAAAGTCGGAGCAGGCAATATGGGCGCAGACTTCAAGTTGGTACACTCTCTAAACAATTCTCGATAGCAATCTACGGAAAGGGTCGTAGCCGGTAATTCGATAGAACCCACCTGCGTCAAAAACGTGCATTTGCGGAACATGTTGTAGCAACACTTCTCCGCAGTCTGCTCTACTTTAAATGTCGGAGCTACCTTCAGACTAGTACAGTTATGGAACATGCGCATATAGCATCTGGGGGCAAGTTCTGTAGCAGGAAGTATCAACGGGATATCGGATTCAATATCAATGTAGTTAACAGCGGTCCCTCCTCTGGAAAAAGCTCCCTGGAAAGCACTCTCCGTAAGGTTTTCCTCATCACTAAGCAAGCTCATGATATTACCGGAGATATAAACCAACTTGTTAGCCTTAAAAATAGGTTTATCTTCGGGGGTCCACCATTGATCGCCCGCTTTTTCATTTTTATAATTGGTGCGATTCCCTTTTATGCAGGCAACCTGATTGGCCATCAGTTTAAACGCAGTGGCGTATTGTGTCCAAGTCTCCCCTTCATCCAGACTATACTGAATACCGGAATCCGAATAAGTATAATTGAAAGTGATAATTGTATCATCCTTTGTTGCCTTGATGCGGAAGCCATCGAATGAAAGCGTCGAACGAGAAATAGAATAATACTTATTGGCGGCAAGATCCTTATTGGCAATGTCCTCAAAACGCGCTTGCTCTTCATCGTTGTACGCCACAGTCAATTTTGCATTTTCCAAAGACACCTGGCCACCCAGATAGGCAAAAACAAAGGGAATAGAACCCGCCTCACTTACCTTAACACTAGCCTCTCTGAAAACCTGCCCATTATTGAGCAGGGTAACCGTAAACACGCGATCAACTGGCGCATCCTCTTTTTTCATCCGGACAAAACACCTCAAAAAGCCGGACTGCTGCTGAAGGGTGAAACGCGTAGCGTTGAAATTTCCGGATCCGGTGAAATGGCTCAAACGGCTAACCGCCCCTCCAAGAGTAGGCGACCATTCATCAGAAGAGTAACTGCCATTTTCAACGGGGACAAGTTTCCCCTGGTCCGTTGTTTTGTGCAACGCATCCTCCTTACTCACAAGAGTAAGATTAACAATCGGATTGCCACTTCTTTCGAAAGGCGTGTCTCCCACGTATTTAAGGTCCCCTTCAAAAAGGGCCACAGCACTACCATCGCCGCCTTCCCCAGACAAAGAAAGGAAACCATACAACTTGCCGTCCTCGCTCTCTACGTATACCCTGTCTCCAGCCTCAAACTGATATTTCATGTCATCTCCAACGGTGGCACGAGTATCAATCCCAGTCTGGATAGTAGTCATGTAATGCACGGTCTGCTCTTCCTGAGCGGGAGAGGGGGTGGGCACCTCTTTCTCGCAGGCGGCAGAGATGGCCAAAGCCATCAGCAGCAGGACTTTTAGATATATCGATTTTCTCATAATTTACCTCCATCTCCAAGATCATCACCAAAACCAATGTCTCCGCCTTCCTTATTATCAGAATCATAGACCACACCGTGGAAACCTCTTACGATAATGCGGGTTATCACAATATCCCTATCCGAATACGCGTTCATAACAAGACTTCCGCCGGTTTGCCGGTTGGACAAATCCCAAACATAATTGGAATAGTTGCCAGGATACACATAGTAATTGCTATTGTCCTGCTGCGGCTCAGCAGAACGGGGCCTGAGAAGCGTATCTTCGTCTTTGTAATAGGTAATATGTACAAAATAAGGGACAACATCACCATGATCTGAGGAGACCTGCAACTTCCACGTATAGTGGCCGCCCTTTGGCAATAATATGCCGGAATCATGTTTTACCGGCACTTTTTCAGCATCATCGGACGTCAGCTTGAGGGAGAAGTTGCCTTTTACCTGTTCCTGCGTTTGATCAAGACTGAACTCATTGCCATTTTCGATGAAGGACTCCCATGAAACATTATTTCCACTACTGCTATTCGTGCTCAAAATGGACGAATAAAGTTTTCCTTTAAAGCGGCCAGCTGAAATGGGTTGTTCCACATACCCTATGGCGCTAAGGGTAAGGGCAGCGTTCTCGAAACTACCATTCTTGTTGGTCTCCATCTCGGTCCAATGATAGTTCTCCTGGCCCGAGTAATTCGTGTGCTGCGTGGACGTATCATATCCTGCCGGTCTGGTATGAGTGGTAGGGATGGTGAGTCCTCCGCCGTCATCTCTCAGCCATACGACGGGATGCATCTTTGCCGGATCTGTGTTATAGCCCAGGAGCACTTTGCAATTTTTGTCTGCATTCACGCCACCCCACACCACCTGGGAATAAACGGTCACGTTTGTGTTAGACGGCATAATAATACCATCTACAAAGCCCGCGTTGGTAAAGTGCCAGGGAACTAGCGTAACCGGTTCATAACCGCCGCCTTCAGTAGAGAGCGTAACAGATACGTCTCCGCCTACCGCCGTAGTCTTCAGATTGAAAGTCATCATCTTGGTCGTAGGAGTATAGGCATACTTCTTTACAAACGGATCAGAAGATACCGGCTGCCAACTTTCATCTGCAGGTTCAAGATTCTTCAGCTCCAGATAAACGGTCTCGTAGGGGCCCTGGTCGTCCATCATACCGGCCTCCACGGTTACAGAACCATCGGAGACATATGGGATGGATGAAGTATAACGAGGATTGCTGAAAGACTCTATGTTGTCAAAGTGGGTTTTCCCAGTGTAAAAGAACGGGTTGGCCACATACACATCCGTCGTGCTATTGTCACAGTTGGTCTTGAAATAGCAGGAGAAAGTGCGCCAGCGCGTTTCTTCCTCCAAATCTATATGAGAAGTAAGTGCCGAATACTCGCTCCAGCTAACCGTGCGCTGGAAGTAAAAAGAGTGTTTGTGACTATCGTCAATAATGGTTTCTCCCGAGACAACCGGAAGCACATGATCCGTCTGCGAATCGTCGGGCGTAAGGGTGAGATTGCTGGCCTCAATGTTGAAATAAAGCGGGAACATGGACTCTACCAGGCCGTCCGGGATATCCACATCAAGCCTGACATTCGTTCCTTTCTTTCGAAGAATACGATCCTCTCCACAATGGACTCGCATGGTCTGAACGGGCAACAGAGAAATGACAATATCACGGTAGAGCGGCGGCTCGTCCACGTCCGTCATGTTTTTCTTGCAGAATATACGGAGTGTCTGGGTGCGAGCATGGGCTTCCGTCGGGCTGGCAATACTAAAATAGATGGGACGCCATCCGTAATCATTTGGTCGGGGATCAGGGACATCCGGGAGATCGTCATAACCTACCGGTTTCCCAATTGTCACTTCCTTCACGATGCCGGCATCATCAGGGATCAGTTCATAATCAACACTGCTCAAATCCATATTAGGCAACGCCTCTTTCCCCTCGCCGGGATTAGTGTTGTCGTAGAAAACCACAAACAAATCGGGCTCATTTGTGTCCTTTTCCTTCGACTCCAGGTAAGTATAGGACATCCAGGGCTGGATGGCCATACGGCGCGTGCCGTCAGAAATATCCGGCAGGTGGGAGGCATTGACATCGGCCGATACATCTGCACTACCTGCTGCTGCGGCGGCCTCTGCCGGTGTGTCTTGACCGCGGGCGGAAATATTTACGATATTGATCGTATACCTAAAGTTCCGCAAGATGGGATAATACTTACCGCCAGACATTAAGTCCAATTTATAAAAGCACTCTACACCGTTTGTCCTTTCATCGGCAGGAAGCGACATGTCTGAAGGATTTTTATACTTTCCGTATACAATCACATACGTGGGCTCTATGGTCCCGTCTGGGATGGGACGCTCATACAGGTACACGGCGGGAGGAATCTCTCCGGGCTCAAGTGCTCCGGCATCCTTATAGGCCACGACGCCGTTGGTCTTATTGACGAAATCCTCTTTAGTCAAATTCAAGGGCGTAAACTCTGCTTTGGAAGAAGGCAGATTTCCGGTATATTGGTATTCTTCGCTTTCCAGATCAGCATAAGACAAATCCTTATAGTTCGTAATGAAGCCCTTTTGTCCACCATAAGGCACGATCGTTCCTTTCTTGGGGGCATTGACAACGGCAAAACTATACGGCTCGAAATTAGAATCGTTCTGGGCCGTCAACTCTATTTTAGCCCAGTTACGGATAAGGGGAATATTTTTGAAAGCATCTTTCAGTTCATCCGAGGCTTCATATGGTTCAAGGAGGTTGCCCTCGCCATCCGTCTTGGCCGTCACCTTGTCCAGAAGGACCAGCTGCCAGTAGCCTGTTTCTCCTTCTTCTCCAAGGATAGGAGGAAGGACATCATAGTCTCGGCCGAAGGGAATGCCGCTGGGACCATTTCCAAGAATGTGAACGCGGCGTTTGGAGTTGGAAAGCGCGAGGGAGATGGTACACTCATATTTGTTCCCTTCCTTATGTACAAAATTGTCTGCCTGGTAGTACTCTTTCAAATAGCCGGAGCCGCCAAATACTGCAACATTGACTCTGTTCAATTCGAAATTTTCTCCCAGGGCCTTGGTGGATGCCTGTTCTGCTATGAGGGTAAAGGTAACACTCACCCTTCCCTCGGGATCGTCCTGATCCAATTCAGGCAAAAGTTCCCGGGTGCAGCTCCACGTCATCAGCGAAGCGATCAATATGAAAAACCACTTTCTCATCTTGCAGCATCTCCCCAAACAAAAATACTGGGTGTTCCGCTATTGTCTTTTACCACTACGGGTTTTTCATCAGCACCAGCCACCACACGGTCATCTCCCCAATACCAACTGTCGTACACGCAGCGGAGCAAGGCTTTGTCCACTGTAATCGGTGTTACCGTCTTGTTATTCTTATCTACTTTCACCGCACCATTGGCCGACCAGTAATTACCGCCAAACTGCCATTCAAACACTTCTTTTGTCGAGAGCATGGAAATGAAGCGGACCTCTCCCTCCGTGGGCAAACGCCAACGGCCGGCCGGGAACCCGTTTTCCTGCAAAGAGGCGCAGCGCATCTTGGCTTGCTCCAAGGGCGTTCCGTCGTATTCACTACCACTAAGCTTTGTGGAAATACGGTAAGCCGGAGCAAGCATATTCCGGGTACGTTCAGAAGCTTCCGTTGGATAATAATGCTCAAGACTCCGCTGCGTTGCTTCAATTTCCCCGTCCTTTAAGGCATAAGCTTCATCGAAGCCTTCCGCATATTCTCCTTCAGGGCGCAGGTCTACCGGTGTGCTCTGCCTGGGGTCTCCCAACACGAATTCGGAGCCCTCCGGCAAAACGGAAACATCTATCCGGTACATATCTGTACCGCCGCTGGAATAGTGCACCACCCGCCAGATATGATCCAGCTTCCAGGCTTCTTTCTGGTCTGTAGGGACGTCTTTCAAATCTGCTTCATAACGAACGCGAGTATACTGATCATTATTTACATACACATAGCCCCAATTGTCCGGCGTGGTAGGCCCGGTTTCGCCTGTCCAGGTATCAGGATTCTTCGTGGCCTTAATGGAAAGACCCGGGTATTGAACGATCGTCACATGCTTATTATACTGCGCCATCCACGCTTGCGAGCTTTCGGCATGTCCGACATCAAAGGTGATGGTATAAGGAGAATAGTCAAACGACAGGGAAGAATAATTATTGTTAAGAGCATGGGTAAACTCGATGGTTTTACTCGTTATTTGGAGCCAGTCCTCCCCATCAGGAGCCAAGGCCTTCCGCTGCTCCTCCGAATACTCCAGATAAAAACTGCCGTCCGGATAAATATCGTCGTATGTAAACTCATCTGAATGGCTCACTTGCTTTACATCTCCCTTGTACCGAGTATTATATCCCGTAGTCTGGTCCTCACCATAATAAGGTCGGGTAACATGGATATTCGTTATCTTGATAGGGTTACTGGTAGTATACTTAATGGACAATGCGGGCTGGTTGTATAGGGAGAATTCCGTATCCTCCACCGATAGATAGCGGGCATTGCCAATGCTGGCCTTGTTCACCACCACTTCCTTCTCCTGCCAATCTACAATATACATGCTGGCCGGGAGTTCTACTGCTTCTTCGTCGGTTTCGGCGCCAAGAACGCCCACTTCAATGTCGTAATGATACCAATTATTGCGCACAAAACTGTTCAGAAACTCTCCGCCACGACGATCCTGCGGAATGAGAATCTTATAATAGAACTCGTGCTGTCCCGAAGGCTGGCGGTCCCAGGTCATCACCAGTTTCAGGTACGGTTCTTTCTCATCGCCGGAATTCCAATGACTGGGATAGGTATACATGGGGAAGGTATTGTAAAAATCTCCGCTCTTATCAAAATACTGTACCTTATCTTCGTCAAAAAACGCCAAGCGATTATTATCATAGCCGAAGTAATCCGTTTCTTGGGGCGTAATGCCACCAGTTGTACCGGCAGGGCTTCCACTCAGAGCCACTTTGTTTACGCCATTCATCAAGTACACCTGCATGGACCAGAGGCGAGGGGTCCACACTTCCGTGTACGGATTGCCATCAGCATCCGTGCGCTCTACCTCGACTCTTTCCTCCGTTTTGATTCCCACCGTAATCTTGCTCGCGTAACGGGCCAGTTCCACCACGCCTTGCGAGACCATCTTCTGGCTTCTTCCTGCCAGGGTAATGGAGGTTTGTCCGCTCATGACAAACTGTTCCTGGCGATGATTAAGATATTTATCCCACGCAAAGTTTGCCGAAATTACTTGAGCCAAAATGTTGTCCAAAGAGGTGTCTTCCAAATCTTCCAGAGTGCCCTCCGGAGCATTGGCTATGGCAAAAACGGTTGCTTCCGTAATATTGTCATGGACAGGGAATATCAGATAATTCACCTGGTTGGTGGTGAGCTCCACACGGAAAACGTCGTTGTCACGTCTGCCGGAAGTCTTCCGAACATGATAGGTAGCCTGCTGGGATGTGGCTCCGCCCGGATAGAAATAGAAATCCACCCACTTGATATCATTCTCATGGTACGGATTCTCTCCACTTTCCGTTCCATTACTGCCGGCCTTGGTGGGGTCTGACGGATTCACGCAGGACAGCTCCAGTTCAATTACCGGCCCATCCCACGCGGGCTGCTCCTGCTCCTGATTCTCCTTTACGCACGCTGCGAGCAGAAGAACCGACAGTAACCAATATGACAGCCGGCGCATCATATGTAGAAGCGGTAAATCTGGTCTATACATTCGGAGGCGCCGGAAATCTCACGGTCACCGTCCGGGGTATATGCTTTAAACTCCAGGGTAATGGTGCTTCCCGTGGGGTCCTTGGTGTATTCGGGGTCCCGGTTGCGGTCTATCAGGATGTCTATACGACCGCCGTTATGGGTAGGGTCGATGGTCGCCTCTTCCGTTACCGTAAAGGCCTCCAGGCTACTGGTTGAACCCTTGCGCTCAATCACCAGCTTTCCGCCCTGGGGCGTCGTCACATACAAATATCCCCGGCACGCCCGTTTAGGATCCAGGAACACATTATACACATTTGTCTCTCCTACTCTTACTACATCCGCCGCCGTGGAACGGTCTACCGTAAACTTCTGGACAACCTGAAGCGTCTCATTGTTAAACTTAATGGTGTAATTGTTCTTGTCCCAGGGCAGAACGCTTACGCCCAACTGAAGGGTTCGGTTGGAGATAAAGTATCCGTACACTGTCCAGGTGTGGTTGCGGGCAAAGTCTCCGGCCTTGTCCATCGTGAAAGACATCTCTTTGTGCTCCGTTATATTATTCTTCGTGATGGAATAATACACGGTACCCGTAAGGCGTTTGTCACTCTCCCGCAAGTAATAAGTGCCCAGGTGGGAGAGTTGGTTGCTGCTAATGCCGTCTTTGATAAGCCGCTCGTAGCTAGGGCCGTCCTGACCGGCGTAGGAGTAAATTTCCGGAGTCTCGGAGTACTTTAAAGCCAAAGAGTTGGGCCATGGAATCTCCAAATCGGACGATATGTAATCCGTGCCGATTCTATAGTCGTTGGGAGAGAAAACATATTCAGATTCCGGAATCTGGTTTCCATCCAGAACGACCTTCTCAATGGCATACTCTTCCTCCGTATTGTTCTCCGTGTACATCTGGCTGAAGATGAAACGAAGCTTGGATACGGCACGGCCCACCGAAACGGTTGGGACCTTAAGGAAAGGTTCTTCACCCCCTACCGTCAGTCCCATACCCACACCGCTCATGGGAAGACCTCCATCAGGAACAGCTGTGACAGGCTTGATGGTGCTGAAATAGTTGTCCCCGCCAAACATGGCATCATTCACTTCTGCCCAAGTAGAGTTCTCTGTCAAATTGCTGTTGATGGATGCTCCGTTTACCAGGACAAACACATCCACCTCGGGGCGTTCCAGCATAAACGTCTGCCCCACACTTAGGGAGTATTTACGGACGCCACCCGCTGCGGGAAGATCCTTTATATCATTCACCAACAGGCTCCCCACCTTTTCATGGGCGTGGCTTCCTTCCGTGGTAGAGTAAAACACCCAAATGCCAAGGCTGTTAATGGCATTCTCTTTGGTCTCTGCGGGAACCTCTCCTACCGTGGCTCGTGTCAGGAGATCGGTGTCCTCGGGGAATTCAATGGCAATGCTCAGCTTCGGACAACCTTCTGCGTCGAGCTGGTCGTCGATAAGGCTGCAGGAGGCCAGGAAGACCACCGGCAAGAGAAGCCATATGAATAATCTCTTTCTCATTACTCCAGTAACAAGGTAGAGGGGGAGGACAGTTCCCAGTTCACTTTGGTCTGGACGCCCAGGACAAGCTGTGATTGGCCCAAATCCGGCACGCAGTTATAAGCACCGGCCAGCGAGTGAATCACACAGGTAACGTATGTAATGTGGCCTTTTACCACCACGCTGTCAAATTCACGTTCTCCGGCTGGCAGTTCCAGTTTGCCCAACAGATAGAATTTCCGGCCGGGAAGGATGCGGCCATCGGCGCCGTAGAAGGTCTTTCCCGTATCGTTCCTCAGTTCCAGGCAGATGAAGGCATCCATGTTGTCCGGCGTCTGGAGGGAAAGCGTGCGGATGGGGACAAGCTCTTGTTCGTGGCCCTCGTCATCTTTGTCCGGTTTTATCAAATATACACCCGGGATGTCGTCGTCATAAATGTAGTATTCGCCGTCCTCCGAGTACACGGGATTGAAGTCGAAGGTTTGGGCATACTGACGACCTATTACAAAGCCAGTCACCGGAAGGTTGGTCCCGATTGCATCCACGGTCGTTTCTACCAGTTCGTCGTTGTCTTGAAGGCGGGAGGTCGTTGCCTTAATCGTGGCCGAAATCATCCCAACACCAAACTTGGCGGGCGTCACAAGGGCAATGGATTTGGTGTTATTGGTCACCATATTGCCCAGGTCGTAGTCGGATAAAACTTCTTCCCATGAATGATAGCTCTCGTACCCCTCCTGGATATTGTCTTTATCAGAAGTAAGAATGGATGTATTGGAATAATAATAGAGCGCAGGCGGAAAACAATAGCGGTCCATGGGCGCAATGCCCTCCACGCCACTGTTCAAGGGGACAACAAATCCGGCCGGTGTCCAACGAAGGACGGCACAGCCTGAAGGAAGCCCTAGACTTTCGGGGTATAGCCTCACGTCTTCGTCTAAAAACTCTACAGCATCGTTAACCACTTGGATTGTTGCGTGATCCGAAGCATCCTTTACGCCTCCTTTAATAAATGAAAGAAGGGCGTCGGCCATGGCATCATACAACTCCTTATAAAGCAGTCTGGGAGCAGTCTGTTCGAGACCTTTTCGGGCCTCATACGCCACTCCGTTCTTTACCACTTCAACCACATTCGTATTGTGACTTTCGTAACCGCTGAGGACGCTGTATAAACTGGTAAGAAGGTCCTCTACCAGCGGGCCGGAGCCGGACAAAACCGCACCATCGTTGGTCATTTGACGGTAAAGCTCCCGGAGCGTCTCGTCTCCTATGGATTCGTTCCAGTTAACAGTGATCCATTCGTTGGGGACCGTGGTCGGATCCTCCGGGTCGGAGGCTTCGCCATAGTACGCGTGAACATCTATCTTTTTTCCTTGCAAGATTCTGTTCAGCGTCTCACGGATAACACGGGCTGGCTCCGGGACTCCGTCTCCTTCGAACATAATATCCGGGGAGAAACCCAGGGAAGAGACCCGCGTGGCGGGATCAGCCTTGCTGAAACCGTCACTGAGGATCAGCGAACCATAGCGATGCTTAGATGCGGCATCATCCCCGCTCCCGGGCGCGCGACCATACAGAAGCAACGCGCCTGTCCGGGTGGGGATCCAGGCATCAATGCCGGAGGAGTACAAATAGGAGCTGGTGGACGCAAACAGATTGGCAAAACCCGGCGCGTCCATCTGGCGGTTGTGAGCCTGGGAATCCGAAGTTACTGGCGTGGTTTGGGCAAAAGGAATGACCCGGATATCGGTGAGTCCTCGGAATATCGGATGGTCCTTCATCTCCGTAAAAATAGAGACATCCGCCTTGGTCCGCCCCCCATCATTGCCCGTTTCAACCGAAAGGGCAAGATGGACTGAGCGCAACGTCGACGTGCTGTCTGGCCCTTCCAGCTTATTGGATTCACAAGCTAAAAGGGCCGGCAGCAATAGGAGAATACCGATATGCCGACAACGGGGATTCATCGATTATTCGAGTGTGCCCATATTCACAACAAACCCAAGACCAGGCTGCCAGGTAAGATCAATGGAGAGGCCCAGGGACACCTGGGAGGTCCTCAGATCCGGCACGGTCACATAGGCATGCTTGAGCGCATCCGCATTAAGGAGCAAGGTCGCTTCCGTCACGTAATCCTGCATGAAGACACGGGGTGCATTCACGGTTTCGCCCGTAAGCGGATTATAAGGAGGGTAATTGTAATCTTTGCGGCTAAGGTTCTTAAACGCATCCTCACTCTTCGCGCGGGCGCTGGCAATTGCCGCGGACAGAGAGAGTTTTCCTACCAGGTAGAAAATACCGTTTTTACGCACCATGTTGAGCTCTCCCCAGAAATCCTGACCGGTTTGATTATAAAGTTCAATAGCGATGTACACATCACTCTGCTCAGTGGCTTTCTTTGTTGCATCGTAGTTGTCCCAAACCATGGTATAAATGGGGTCAGTGTTCTGACCAATTTTATAACCATCCACTACCCGGTCATAAATCATCTTATTGAAGGGATTTTTAGCAAAAGTTAGACCTGTATAACATTGATTTTCTGCGTCCCAACCCATGGCCGTATAATTACCACTATCCGGATAGCGGGTGAAATCCCAGCCCATCACGTCGGCCTGGCCGCCCACCACGATGCCGGTAACCATGAAACCTCCGGAGCTGCCCGTCACCGGGATGGAATTGTCCTGTTCTCCAGGGTGCAAGGCGGCATTGTTATCCAGGAGTGCCGTAACGCCGTCGGCATAGCGAACAGTAGATTTGAGCAGCGCCGTTCCATAATTGATGGTATTCTTCATGGCAACGCTGCGGGTTTTAGAGTCGACAGCTCCATTCAACGCCCAAGTGCTGTCCCAGCTATCGGTCTCGCCCCATAGGGAAGCTGCATCGGGGAAGTCTTTCGCCTTCTTCTCCTTCTCAGAAACACGAAGGGATGAATTTCCGTAATACATCAGTTCAGGAGGGAAACGATAGTTCTGGATAGGGAATGTGGCATCACCCATGCCATATGCAGGAATGTTTTGGGTATACGAGAAATCATCCATATCCTGTTGGTCTGCCCAATTGGGACTGCACTGCATGATGGCGGCACCGTAAGGAAGACCCACATTCTGGGGGAAACCAAAATAACCAGCAGACACGTTATAAAAGTAATCTACACCAAATTCCTTTTGGAATTTAGTTTTGATCGCCGTCCACTGACTTTGAGAGCTGGAGTTCTCCGCCGCAGCAGTGAGTTTCGTAAGGTCAACACCACCATTCGCGTCCCGTATAAAATTAAACCCATCGGTATGGCGCTTGAAATACCGCTCCATGCGATCTTTAATCTGCTGTGCGAGGAGCAGGGCACAATGCTCTTCCCAAGAAGTAGGCGTGGATTGTACAGCCTTCTCCACAATAGAATACAAGTCCTCACAAACACGGAGAATGGAGGCTGTGCTACCGGCACGGAGTTCCGAATAGCTACCGCTCTTGACCACCGAAACAATGGAATAGTAAGCCAGACCCAGTGACTGTCCCAACGGTTTTAAAGTATAATACACAGCTGGATTGGTGCCCCCACCCGCCGTCTTGTATTGCTTGTCCGGGTCCGGGCTATCTGTTGTTATCGAATAATAGTACATGGTCCCCAGTTGCTTCCATGAAAGCTGGCCCGTATAGAATGTGTAAGTGACACCGTCTATTACTGCCACATCCTGGTCTTTGGGGGATGCCGGAAGCTGTTCTGCTACACTTTCACTGGGAACAGGATACCAGAAAGCATAGGAACGGTTCTGATTCCCGGAAGGATAGTGCCAAAACGTTGCCTCGTCCACCAGGCCGCTGACGATGAAATAGGTCAGCATGCTGGAAAAGAAGAAAGCACCCACATCAAAACGGTCTTGGCTGGACATGCGGCTCTCAAGGGTAAATTTGAGGGTGCTCAAATCCGATGGATCACCACTAGCCTCGGCGCTACCCTGATAATCTTTGTCAGCCGTTTTAGTAGCCTTTCCATAAAAGGCAACGGCATTGGTCCCCAACGGTAATGCCAATTCGACCACGCGGGAAGAATTGTTGGCGTCAATTTCATCAGCATTGAAAAGGGCACCCAGAGAAAAGTCTCGTGTCGCAGCAACGGCATGCGCCGCGTCTCCGGTACCAACCCAGGGATTATAGAAGAAATGTCCCTGGGATGCAGCGGCACCCTTGCCCAAATTAGAAGCATCCAGCTGATAAGCCAGCATATGCACCTGATCCATACCCAGGAACGAGCCTCCCACCTGGGCATACTTAGGTGTCGTCTTTGTGTCTTTGCCGGTGCCGGTAGAGACGTTGAGCACAAACTCAACGTTCACCGTGTTGGCTTCAGAATTGTACGTAGGATTTTGAGGGGCCGGCTCACGCTCGCAAGCAGCAAGCGCCACCAAAGCGGCAGCCAATCCTAGAAGATGAATCGTTTTTTTCATATAATACGTGTTTAATTGTTTGTTCCTTATATTTATAAGATTACGTCGTGTGATAGACCGGGCTCCCAGTCCAGGGTAACGCTCACGCCCACCGTGGTGTCAGTAGGAACCAGGGAGCCGTTGTTGTACACCTGAGCCTTGATCACCCGAAGGCCGCCTGACCGCAGGGGCTGGGTAACGCCCAGGATGCATTCGGTGATAGTCCCGTCCTTCAAGTATGAATACACCTTGACGTTCCAGAGAGGATTTGTCGCCCCTTCGCTCACAAAGGGATCCTGCGTCTGTACGACGGTGCGGGTGGCCGGGAGCGGGAGGTCCCGGGAGGGGAAATGCGCCGCCGCAAAGCACAGCTCCTCGGAGTTTTCCAGGATAATCCTGTCTGTCTTTATGATGGGCGTATAGTCAAAATGGTAAGCGCTGTCACGGATGGCAAAGTCTGTGGCAAAACCGGAAACAAATACTATGATGTCCTTCACCCCGCTGCCCAGGGTGTCGAGAACGATGGCCGATGCACAGTTGGCCATGAACAGGTTCACGTTGAACTGCTGGTCTACCCCCTCACGGATGTCCATCAGCAGGCGGGAGGTAAACAGGCCCGTGCGATGCGAAGACAAGGTGTCGCCCACCGCCTGGAAAAGGGTCGCATTCTCGCAGAGCTCATCATCCCGCAGTGATACCTCCGTATTCTCCACTACGTTGGCAACAGCCAGGTGCATATAACGGCGAACGGGAATGAAAAGGGTATACTTGGACTGGTTGGCGTCCATGATATGGGACTCGTGATGCAGGCGGGGGAAATCTCCTTCCACATCATAGAAGCTAAGGTCCACGTCGTGGGCGTAATCCGTAAAGATGCCTCCCAGGTAAGTCTTCAGGGCGGCCCGGGCTTCAATATCGGCCTCCATGGAGAGCTGGGTTTCCAGCTCCGTGGTCATATTGGTGATCAGCTGGAGTTCGTAATCCAGATGGTAGTCCTTTTCGCAGTCGCCCATGTCCTCATCGACTAAGGCGCAACCTGTGAAGGTCGTACCCAGTAGAGCGAAAAGCAGGACTACTAGAAGATATATATCTAGTTTTCTCAAACTATTCTATTTTAGGTCATCGACGCCAGCGGATGGGGGGCTTCGCGGGCGCGATTAAAGTGGTTCGTCTTTGGTTATTCAGTGCAATTGTAGCAAGTTCTGTGCAAAAATGCAAGAAAATCGGTCAGAAAATGCCGAAAAAATGGCCTTCTGCGTGTGCAAAAGGCCATTTTTCGGCTAAATGAGGTGAAAATGACGAGAATTTCGCCTATTTCGCGAGCTTCTTGGCGAGCTTCAGGAGCGCCTTGGACGGGGCGGGTTCGAGGTCGGTTTTGACCACGCTCCAGCGGACGGTCCAGCTGACCGAGGCGCCCGGGGCGAGGGTGGTGTAGGCGCCCTGTTCCTCGATCTCGACGAAGGTCTTGCCCGGGTTGGCGTAGGCCTGGATCTCGGCCTCGGCGGGGGCAGCCTGTCCGGCCTTGAGGTCCTGGAACTTCTTCACAAAGAGCAGGCCCTTGGCGCAGTAGGCGAGCCAGCCGCGGCCGTCGGCGTTGATCTTGCGGTTCTCGCGGGCCTCGTCCATCACGTACCAGGCCGCACCCTGCGTGAACTCGAAGGGCAGGCCGGTCATGTTGTTGGCGGGCTCGACGGCGGGGGCGACGAAGAAGAGCACGCCGTCGTTGGGCACGCGGGAGATCTCCCACGGGGCCACCTGGCGGGTCTCGTCGGACTCGTTGACGATGGTGTAGGTGATGGCGATGGCGCCCTTCTTCGGGACGGCGGCAAATTCCTTGCGGACGCTGTAGCCGAAGCGGGATTTCTCGCCGGTCAGGACGAGCTTGTCGCCGACGATCTGGGCCTGGAAGGGCTTGGAGTCATATTCCGCCACCGGGGGCCAGTTCCATTCGCTCTGCGGGCTGGTCCAGAAGGTGCTGCCGAAGGAGTTCGGCATGCGGCCCTGGTTGAGGACCTCGTCCTCGCCGAGCTTGTAGGAGAGGATCTTGCCGCCGCGGGTGGCGTCGACAGTCATGGTGGTCTGTCCGACGGAGATGGTGTACTTGCCATCGGCTTCGGTGATGGTCTGCGCGGAGGCGCTGGCGGCCGCTGCAAGCACGCAGGCGGCCAGGAGAATGAGTTTTTGGTTCATGTTTGATTATTGAGTTACTGTTATCTCAGGGAAGTAGGCGTCGCGGAGCTGCTTGTGCTGCGGGGCGCCGTCCAGGTGGCAGACGCCTTCGAGCGGCAGGTCCGCGGAGGAGCTGCCGATGCGGAAGCGGTAGTCGCCGGCGAGACGGTCCAGACGCTGCGGCCGCGCGCGTCGGCGGACCACCAGGCGAGCTGGTCGGGGTCGACGGCAAATGAGACCGTGGCGGAGGCGCCGCGCTCCAGCTCAACGCGCTGGAAGCCCTTGAGCTGGAGGGGCTTGAGCGGCTGGCCGGAGGCCGGGGAGACGTAGAGCTGGACGACTTCGGCGCCGTCGAAGTCGCCGGTGTTCGTGACGCGGCAGCTGACCGTGACGGGGCCGCCGTTGGTCGCCGCTTCGGCGTCGAGGCGGAAGTCGTCGTAAGTGAAGTTGGTGTAGCTCAGGCCGTAGCCGAAAGGCCAGGCGATGAGCGCGGGGTCGGGCTCTTCGTTGTAGCAGCGCAGGCCGGTGTCCTCGGTGGCGGGGTAGCTCACGCAGAGGCGGCCGGAGGGGCAGACACCGCCGGTCAGGATGTCGGCGACGGCGCGGCCGCCCTCTTCGCCCGGGTACCAGGCCTGGAGGATGGCGGCGCAGCCTTCGGCGATGCCGGAGAGCACCTGCGGGTGGCCGCCGAAGACGACCAGCACCACGGGCTTGCCCGTGGCAATCAGGGCGCGGACGAAGTCCTCCTGGTCGCCGGGGAGGCGGATGCCGTTGCGGACGCGGTTCTCGCCGCAGAGGAAGACGTTTTCGCCCATCGCGGCGATGATGACGTCGCTCGCGGCCGCGACGCGCAGGGCGGCGG
>JAFZIX010000050.1 GCA_017554135.1 Bacteroidales bacterium
ACCCTGCCTGACCGCCCCGGCCTGGGGCTTAAGACCTTATAAAGATGATACACGGTTTCCTATACTTTTTCCTGTGTTTCGGCATTATCGCCGGCCGGAATGCCACCACGGACGGATATGTATATCTTGGCCACAACGAAGACCAGTTCGGCGAGCGGATGCTGAACATCTACAATGTGCCGGCGGGCAAGGACCGCTGCGCCTATCTCTGGTTCGAGTTCCCCGGGCAGGCGTCCGGCGACAGTTTTGCCAACGAGTACGGAGTGAGTATCGCCTCGGACCAGTGCCTTTCCCGCGAAGACAAGGCTGACGGAAAGTATATTTATGAAATACGCACCACAGCAATCCGGAAGGCCCGCAGCGCACGAGAGGCCGTGCAGATAATCGGAAGACTGGTTGAGAAATACGGCTATGGGGATTCCGGGCGCAGTTATCTCGTTGCCGACCAGAAAGAAGGCTGGATAGTCGCGGTAGTGAAGGGTCGCCACTGGGTGGCCCAGCGCGTGCCGGACGATGAAATCGCCACCATCCCAAACTATTACACCATAGGAGAAATCAACCTTAAAGACAAGGCAAACTTCCTGGGCAGCAAAGACATAGTGAAATATGCCCGCAAGCGCGGATGGTATAATCCCGAAAAGGACGGAGCCTTCAATTTCCGCCTGGCATACGCCGATCCCGGGACCCTCACGGACAGCCACAACCTCAAGCGGCATGCTCTGGCACAGGAGACTTTCTTCGGGGATTTCCAGCCGGGGACCTTCTCCCGCAAGCCGGAGCACAAATTCCACCGCAGGCATCTGTCGCAACTGCTCACCGAGCCGCCCATCCGCAACGATGCAACCTCCCTTACAACCGTTTTCACCATGAATCCGGCCTTCCCTCCCGAGAAAGGTACGGTAGTCTGGGTAGGATTCCCCGGCCAGGATGCGGCAAGCCAGAGCCAGTGGACAGTATTCATGCGGGTGCCTGAATCCTGCCATCGCTATTCTACCGCAGACGAGGCCATCGAGAAGCATTTCACCGACACCGGCAACTTCCGTGAACGCTGGCCGGAGCATTTCTACTGGCACTATCTCTATCCGGAGACGGATATCAACGTCATCCCGCACGATTATACGGTTTACGTGCCCAGGCAGCCGCGCACCGAATCGGAACGCGACATCACCAAGCCCGGCGACACCTTCAACGACCATTTTCACGTGATTGCGGACCCCACCCGGGACATGCTCTTCGCGTTCTGGACCCAGGGCTCCTACGAAACAGCGAACGACGAGCACGTGGTTTTCTCCAGCAGTTCGGACGGAGGCTGGACCTGGACGGAACCGGTCATCCTCGCAGGCTCCGCGACCCTCGCCAATCCCACGCCGGTGGCGGCCTGGCAGCAGCCTATGCTGAGCAAGAGCGGCCGCCTGTATCTGCTTTGGAATCAGGAGACTACGCTCAAAAAGCACCTCTGCGGGACGATGATGGGGCGCTATTCCGATGATGCCGGCGCCACCTGGTCCGAACCCGAAACCGTCCCCTTCCCCATACGCTTCGATGTCGATCCCGAGGACCCCTCCATCCCCCCGGTATGGTGCATGTGGCAGAGGCCGCTTCGCTTCGGGCAGGGCCAGCGCTATCTGGCAGGATGCTCGCGCTACGACCGCAAGGGCATCGCGCGGGTGGAGTTCTGGCAGTATGAGAATATCGACGACGACCCCGAGATCCGGGATATACGCATATCCTTCTTCAACACCGGAGAGGAGGCCTTCGACGCGGGCAAGGTCGACGCTGACGAGGATTATATCTCCCGCGAGGGCAAACTTGCGGAAGAGGCCTGCATAGTGATGTTGCCGGACAAGCGGCTCTTTGCGGTGATGCGCACCACCATCGGCCATCCTATATGGTCTGTGAGCGAGGATAACGGCCGCCATTGGAGCAGACCGGAAGTGCTGCGGGAGAAGGATGGCGGTCTGGCGATTCTACATCCCTGCTCGCCTTGCCCTATCTACGACACCAAAGGGCCTGAGGCCCGCAGCGGCAGTTATGCCCTGTTTGTGCACGATTGTTTTGATTTCAATTCCCCAACGGCCTACCAGAACCGCGGGCCGCTTTACCGCCGGGAAGGCAAGTTCGTGCGCGGAGCTCACCAGCCGGTATGGTTTGGCGAACCGGTGATGTTCTCTCCACGGGATACGGGTAATTCATTTTACACCAGTTGCACCAGTTTGAACGGCCAGACCGTGCTTTGGTTCGGCGACCAGAAATTCTATCTTTTCGGAAAAAGGCTGGAAGGAAAGCGCTAGAGTTGACTGTCCCTTAAGGAGAATGTGTCACCTTGCGACAGGTCTCCCGTATCCATGCCCTTCTTAAGCCAGCGCATACGCTGGGCTGCCGTGCCATGGGTAAAAGATTCCTCAACCGCATAGCCCTGCGACTTTTTCTGCAGATAATCATCCCCTATCACCGAAGCGCATCGGATGGCCTCTTCCAGGTCGCCCTGCTCGATTGATTTGAACATCTGCTTCTCATAGTGAGCCCACACCCCGGCATAGAAATCCGCCTGCAATTCAATCCTCACGCTCATCCTGTTGGAATCCGTCTTACTCAGCCTGGCCATCTGCTGATGAGCCTGGCCAAGGGTGCCGAGAAGGTTCTGCACGTGATGCCCGACCTCGTGCGCAATCACATAGGCATAGGCGAAGTCGCCGTCCGCTCCCAGTTGCTTCTTCATAGAGGAGAAGAAACTCAGATCTATATACAGTTTCTGGTCGGAAGAGCAGTAGAACGGGCCCATGGCCGCCTGGCCGGTGCCGCAGCCGGTGGCGGTGGCGTCGGTATAGAGCACCAGGGTAGGATTGCGGTAGGCTCCTATCTTTGCAGCCTTGAAATAGGCACTCCATACATCCTCCGTGCTGGCCAGAATCTGCCGCGAGAACTTGGCGAGAGCCTCTTCTTCCGCAGTGAATTCGCGTGTCTGGGTAGTCTGGGTGCCCAAACCGCCACTGCTTTCCACGTTCTTCAGGACATCTCCGATGTTTCCTCCCATCAGGAGCGTAATAATACCAACGATCAGAACTCCGCCGAGACCCAGTCCGACAGTGCCGCCACTCATCCCGCGGCGGTCTTCTACGTTGCTGCTTTCGCGTCTTCCGTCAAGTTTCATATTGCTTTTTGAAATACGTTATCTATCGAAAGATAAATGTGGTAGAACGCCTCGTCCCCAAGTTTTGAATAACGGCCCACAAGAGCACGCACGGACGTCATCATATACTCTTTTTCCGAGGCCCATTCCGCAACTGATTTGGGCCTGAGCCCGTCCTTTGCGGCCGCAAAGGAAAGGAAGCGCTGCTCCAGGCCGGCGGAGTCGAGGTAGCGCTCCAGCGCCGGGAAATTATCTATCTTCTGCAACTCCGCCTTATGGGAATCGAAGTAGGCGGATGCAAAGCGCATGGCCGTTGCTTTCTTGTTGCAGGCCAGATAGAACTCGGATGCGCGGGTGGTGTCGATGGGAACGAAAACATCCGGCACGATTCCGCCGCCGCCATACACGGTGCGGCCGCCGACAGTCTTGTAGACCACGCTGGTATCCACCTTTACGCTATCCGCATTCAGCATCTCGCCATCGCGGTAGCGATAGTAGAGGTCGTAGGCATACTCCTCGCTGCTGGAATATGGTTTCTGGATGCACCGCCCCGAGGGGGTGTGGTAGCGCGCCACCGTAATGCGAAGGCCGCTGCCGTCGCTGAAGTAAAGCGGCTCCTGCACCAGGCCCTTGCCGAACGAACGTCGGCCGATTATGGTTCCGCGATCGTTATCCTGGATAGCACCGGCGAAGATCTCGCTGGAAGATGCAGAATTCTCGTTGATCAACACCGTCAGCCCTATATCCTGACAGGGGCCTTTTCCGCTGGCGGGGAAATCCTGCCTGGGATGCGCACGACCCTCAAGATACACTACCTGCGCCCCCTTCGGGAGGAAGAGATCCGCAAGCAGGTAAGACTGATCGAAGAACCCGCCGCCGTTGTCCCGAAGGTCGAAGATCAAATGCTTCATCCCCTGCTTTTTAAGTTTTTCACAGGCCTGGAGCACCTCCTGGTAGGTGGTGCGGGCGAACTTGCCGAGGCGGATGTAGCCGGTGGTGTCGCTGACCATAAAAGCGGCATCCATGCTGTTCATCGGTATTTTTCCGCGAGTGATCTCGAACGGCACCGTCTCACCGTCACGCAGGACGGTGATGGTCACCTTGGTGCCGGACGGACCGCGCATCTTGCGGACCATGCTGTCCTGGGGATACTTCACACCTGCGATATTGCGCTCGTCCACCTTGAGGATGCGGTCCCCGGGCTGAAGCCCGATCTTCTCCGACGGCCCTCCGGGGATGACTTCCAGAACTATGGCTGTGTCGTTGGGAACGTTGAACTGTATGCCTATGCCGTCGAAGTTGCCGGCAAGTTCTGTTTCGGATTCCTCAAGAATAGCCGGGGGCATATAAACTGAATGAGGATCCAGGGCGCCCAGGGCTGCGGTAATCGCAGCATCGGTGACCGCCTTGCGGTTGATGGTGTCTACATAATGCTCATCCAGAGACTGGAGCACCAGGTTGAGTTTCCGCCAGTCTCGTAATTCAGTGCGGATCATCCGGCGGTTTTCCTGAGCCTTCTGGATTGTCAGCACGGTCAGGGCGCCGACCAGCACCCCGAGCAAAGCGACCCATACCGAAGAATACTTTCTCATTCGGCGTCCACTTTTTCAACCTCTACTCCGGCCCTGCGAAGCAACTGGATACCATCGTCCAGACGGTATTCCTCGCTGTAGACCACCCGCTTGATGCCTGCCTGTATGATGAGTTTCGAGCACTCGATGCAAGGAGAGGCAGTCACATAAAGAGTGGCACCCTCGGAAGAATTGCCGGATTTGGCCACCTTGGAGATGGCATTCGCCTCTGCGTGGAGAACATAAGGTTTTGTAACATTCCCGTCTTCGCACTCGTTTTCGAAACCAGAAGGAGTGCCGTTATAACCATCGGAAATGATCATCTTGTCCTTCACCAGAAGCGCACCCACCTGGCGGCGCTTGCAGTAGGAATTGGTGGCCCAGATCTTGGCCATCCTTATGTATTTTTCGTCAAACTTGTTCATTTGTTTCGCTGATATAGATATCTCTTGATACTCTTCTTGGGAGTGCGTTCAAAGTCCTCGGGCATCAACTCGATCTTCTTGAGTTGTGCATACGCTGGAAGAAGTTTGTTGAATTCCGGCAGGCTGTTCACCAGACGCTCCTCAAGTTGCTCGCGGTCCATGCCGTCGTTCTGCCCCTGCTGGTAGTCTGGATAGATGAGGGCCGTGAGTCCGCCGCCATCTTCAATCACCAGGGACTCAACCACATAGGAAGCATTGTTGATAACCGCTTCCAGTTCTTCGGGATACACGTTCTGGCCGTTTGCGCCCAGGATCATGCATTTGGAACGCCCGCGCAGATAAAGGTATCCGTCCGTGTCTATAATGCCCATATCGCCGGTCTTGAACCAGCCGTCGTTGGTGAAGCACTTGCGCGTTTCCTCGCGGTTCTTGTAGTATCCCAGGAAGACATTGCCACCCTTGATCTGCACCTCGCCCGGAACCCTGTGGGGGTTGGTGGAATCAATGCGGATTTCGCAGCCGGGAATGGCCTTGCCGCATGAGTTGCGGCGGGCGCGGAACCATTTTTCGTATGTGATGATGGGGCCGCACTCCGTCATGCCGTAACCGACAGTGAAGGGGAAGTGAATCCTGCGCAGGAAGGCCTCGACCTCGGGATTGAAGGCCGCGCCGCCAAGGATAACCTCCTCGAAACGCCCGCCGAAGGCATTGATCAATCCGTCGCGTATCCTCTTCTGGATGGCCTGGGCCAGCAGCGGCACATACATCATAGTCTTGTTGCGGTCCACCACCGGTTTGAGTTGGGTCTTATAGACTTTCTCCATAATCAGCGGCACCGCGATTATTATGTCCGGATGAATCTCCTGGAAGGCCTTCATTATGATCTTGGGGCTGGGGAGACGGGTAAGGAAGTGCACGTGGGCGCCTATCACCATCTCATACATCAACTCGAACATCAGGCCATACATGTGCGCGGAAGGCAGCATCGCCACCACCTCGGAGGCGCAGGACATCTGCGGCTCGGCAAAGAATGCCAGATTGAGATTGGTGTACAACGACCTGTAGGGCAGCATGACGCCCTTGGAGAACCCGGAAGTGCCGGAGGTGTAATTTATCAGCGCCAGTTCCTCGGGGCTGTCTTCATAGTAAATGATATCTTCGGGCTTGAAACCATCGGGATACTTCTCGTTGAAGGTCCTGGTGATATTCTCGCGGACAGCAGTCAGTGATTCGCTCCTGGCATAGAGGAAATTGAAATTATTCATCAGCACTATCACCGACAGCCCGGGCATTTCGGCCTCGGAGAGGCTTTCCCACTCGGTTTCCCCGACGAACAGCACCTTGCTTTCCGAATGGTTCACCAGATAGTGCACGTTGGCGGATTTGAATTCATGAAGGATGGGCACCGGCACTGCGCCATAGGTGAGTGCAGCCAGGAAGCACACGCCCCAGTTGGCCTGGTTGCGAGAGCAGAGGGCCACTTTGTCCCCTTTCTGCAAGCCGCACTGCTCGAAGCAGATATGCAGCATCGCTATTCGTTCCGCCACCTCGCGATAGGTTAGCGTACGACCCTGATAATTAGACAGAGCCTCACGGTCCCAATGCTCCCGAAAACTCTTCTCAAAGAGTTTGTTTACGGATTTATATTCCAATTCAGTTGACATTCAATACTATGTTTTTAGAGTCAGCCACGATGCTGAGTTCATCATTAATCAGGTAATATTTGGCCTTGCGGGGCAGGCCGGCGGCACCTTTCTCCGCCTCCAGCCAGGCTTGCAGGCTCTCTTCGCTGCCGAAAGCCATCCATCCTCCCTTTGCAGCGGTGCAAGAGTCATCGGCGATGCGGAAGGCCTCCCCCAGGAGGGCGGGGATGAATCCGGCGCGGGGGTTCTCCCCTATGCCGGCGTTACGGGCTTTTTTTGCCGGACGGAGCAGCAGCAGTTCATTGGACTGCCATCGCACCAGGGCGATCTCCCTGGGAGCGAGTTCCGCCATCCAGACTTCCGGGCTCTTGCCGGTGGCCTTTTTCAGTGATGCCAGGCGCCCGCGGTATTTGGATATCTCTGCACGCTGGTCCAGGCACTCCTGCC
>JAFZIX010000051.1 GCA_017554135.1 Bacteroidales bacterium
ATTGTATCATATTCTTCATGGCGACAGATACTTTCCTTTCCGGACGCAACTCGGTCGGCACCTGGAAGTTGGCTCCACCGATACGGCGTGACTTGACCTCAATCTGAGGGGTCACGTTCTCGAGAGCCTGCCTCCAAATATCGAGAGGAGCCTTGTCAGAATCCTTCATCTTCTCGCCTACCATGTCAATGGCATCGTAAAAAATAGAATACGCGATACTCTTCTTCCCCTGCAACATAATGTTGTTCACGAAACGAGTGACCTCGATGTCGTGGAACTTAGGATCAGGAAGTAGAATCCTCTTCTTAGGCTTTGCTTTTCTCATGATTGAAAAAATTAAAAATTAAACCACCCGACGGCTACTTCTTCGGCCTCTTGGCTCCGTAGAGTGAGCGGGACTGGGTCCTGCCTTCCACGCCAGCCGTGTCCAAAGCGCCGCGAAGGATGTGATAACGTACACCAGGGAGGTCCTTTACACGACCGCCGCGGACCAGCACGATGCTGTGTTCCTGGAGGTTGTGGCCTTCGCCCGGGATGTAGGCGTTCACCTCTTTAGCGTTGCTGAGACGTACACGGGCAACCTTACGCATTGCTGAGTTAGGCTTCTTAGGGGTAGTAGTATACACCCTGACGCATACGCCGCGCTTCTGAGGGCACGCATCCAATGCGCGAGACTTGCTCTTTACTTCGAGAGTCTCACGTCCTTTGCGAACCAATTGTTGAATTGTCGGCATAAAATAATAGTTAAAAAAAACACCCCCGTAAAAAGGGGGTGCAAATATAGGAAAAATATTTTAAAGTGCAACGAATTCAATGTCTTTCAATGCTTTTTCCCGTAGGGAGGGGTCTTTTTCGCATGCGGAATCGAGCAATTTCTTCGCCTCTTTCAGTTTGCCTTTCCTTGCTGCGACCACGGCGCGGTAGTAATCCGCCTGCGCGCTGTCGTCATCCTTCAGGGCTTTTTCGGCAGTATCGAAGTCCCCGCACATGATGTTGGCGATGGCCTCGTTCACGTCCCCGGCGCCTTTCAGTTTGGCAGCCGCGGTGGTGTAATCGCCCTTGGACATGGCTACGATGCCCAGGTTCTTCTCTGCGGAGGCGTTGCCGGATTTCTCGAAGTATTCAGCGGCCTTCTCGAAGTCCCCGCGGCGGAGTTGAACCACTCCGAGAGCGTTCAGCACGTCGGGATCATTCTGGTCTTTGAGTTGCTGCAGATACATTTCGGTGACGGCGTGGGAGCCCATGTCCAGTTTCAGGATGGCAAGGTCGTAGCGGCCTACCTGCGAATTGAAACGCTCGGCGGCGGCCCTGTAGAAGAGTTCCTTGCGCTCCGGATCCTCGGAGGTGGCGGCTATGCGCAGGACCGCGGATTCATCCACCAGATAGAGGAGTTTGCGGTCTGCCAGGCGCTGCAGTTCGGCATCGCTGTAGTTCTCATATTCCACCTCGGTGACGAAGCGGGAACGGCGGAGTTCCGGCAGGACCTCCTTCTTGAGTTCGGTGAAGATCTGGCTCATGTTGCGGATCTCGCTCTCGCGCACCTCGGGATCGTTGTACATGGAAAGTACGCGGAGGATGAGGTCCTTATCTTCGATGTCGGATTTGGCAACAGCCTCCTGGAATCCTTCCCAGTCCTGGCCGACGCTCTTCACGTCCGGATTCACTCCGTCCAGGTTCTTGGAAACGTTCTCCCAGGCCTTCTTGGCGGCATCCGAACGCTCGTTGGAGAGTTTGGCGTTGCGCTCCTCGCCGCCCTCGGGGGATGCGTAGGAGATGATCTTCACGTCCTTGATCTTGGCACGGGAACTTTCCGACAGTTCGTCGAGTTCGGCCTTGTAGTTCTTGAAGGATGCGCTGTTGAGTTCGCCGGGCTTGACGGTGGAGGAATTCACATCGTAGTGGATCTGCGCTTCGGTGGTCTTGGTGGTGCTGTGCTGATAGCCATCCTCCTTATAATCGTAGTATCCCTGGGTGGAGAAGTCGTTTCCGGTGAGGATCACACCGTCTGCAACCTTGCGGCTGGGCAGCACGATGCTCTTGTCCTTATAGGTGGCGACGCTGCGGAGTTCGAGGTAGCACTTTTTCATGCCTTCCACATAGGGGATGCTGAAACTTTCCACCACGGAACCGCCGTCGGTGGAGATCACCTTGTTGTTCTCGCGCACGCCGGAGCCCTGATAGTGGAAGATGGGGCCTGCAGCCTCGCCGCCCTCATAAACGATTACCGGAGTAACCGCGAGTTTGGATTCGGGAGCGAAATATCCGGCCGGATAGTCTACGGTGATGCTGACGGGGATGGCGTCGTTGATGACGGTGAGCACCTCGGGCACGCACTTGACATCCACCTTGGATGCGGCATCCGCCATCTGCTGTGCTGAATTCTTGTTGCATGCGGCCAGTGCGAAAAGCACCGCTGCGGCCGCTGCCAAAATCTTGTAAATCTTCATATCGATCTTTTGTTATAGTTCACAAATATACGCTTTTTTTACAAAAAAGGCCGGCCCGGAAGCCGACCTTTCAGTCAAGTGTCTCACCAATTATTCGGCGGTAGGATTTGCTTGCTCGATGGGAGCGGTGGGGAACTCGGGCTGGGCTGCAGCCTCGGTGTTCTCGATCTGGTTGGTGATGTCCATGTCGCTGCTCTTGCTGCGGCTGCTGAAAGATGCGATGATGGAAACCACGAGGATGAATACTACCAGACCCCAGGTAATCTTCTCGAGGATGTCGGCGGTCTGACGCACGCCGAAAGTCTGGTTACCCGCAACGAAATTGCTGGCCAGGCCCTCGCCCTTGCCATTCTGGAGGAGCACTACGCCGATGAGCAGGAGGCTCGCCAGGATGATGAGCACTGTAAGGATTGTAAATACTGCGTTCATATACTAATTCTTTAATTTTTCGATAAGGGCTGCAAAGTAAGCACTTTTTTCCGGGAATCGCAAACTTAAGCGCGAATAAATTTGTATTGCCTGGTCCGGATAGCCTTGATCTGCATAGATTTGCGCTAGTGTTTCGGTGCAGAAGTCGGTGAATTCGGCGGCGGAGATTGCCGGTCCAGCCGGCAATGACGACGTGGACGTGTCGCGGGCCATGGCGGCGAAGTCGGTGTCGCCCTCTTTCTTGACGGTGGCGTATTGCTGGGCGGAGAAGTAGTCGCCGCCGACAACGATGACCCTGCGGGGCGCACCCTCATCCTTGATCTCTCCGACACCTTCATCTATATACGCGCGGAGGAGTTCCTTCACCTGATGGTCGGAATAATCCGCTTTGTGGCCCTTGTGGGCAAGTTGCGAGATGATGCGTCGGGAGCCTATGTACAACGCGGCATCCGCATAGCGCTCATCGCTCCAGGCGCCTTCGCCCAGTTCCGACATCCTCCGGCAAAGTTCCTTCCGGGCGCCGCCGAACCAGGGATAGAGGTTCACAACGCCGTTCAACTCGTCGAGGTTGAGTTTCTTGAGGTCTATGAAATCGTTTTCTACCATTGAGCCACGGTTGCGTTGAAAATATCTTCCACTATCTTGTCGATAATCTCGGTGCAGAGGGTGCCTTCGACCGCATCGAGCGAATTGGAGGAGTCGTAATCCGCGTAGGCGGAAAAACTCTTGCCGGAAAAACTCTCCTCAGGGTGCTTCACGTTGTTGAATTCCACGCGCACGCTCACCGTCAGGCGGTTCTGCGCGGCAACTTCATCCGCGGTAACTGCGGACGCCTGCACGTCGTAGCCGGAAATCTCCCCGATTATCTCCAGGTCCCCGTCCATCTCCACCTGCTCCAGGCTGGTCATCCTGCGGAAACGCGTGCGCATCGCCTCCGAAAGTTCGTTCGCCAGCGAAGGGTTCACGCGCATCGCCTTGTATTCGAAGGTGGGGATGCAGATGGTGTGCACGTCCGGGTCGATGG
>JAFZIX010000052.1 GCA_017554135.1 Bacteroidales bacterium
GAAATCGTGGACTGGATCGCCTCCGGCACAAAATTCCAACCCCACTTCCACATCCCCCTCCAGCAAGGAACCGACGAAATCCTCTCCCGCATGGGACGCAAATACACCACCGCTTTTTTCGCCGACCGCATCGCATACATCCGCAAGCGCATGGAAGGCCCCGGCAAACCCAAGGTCTTCTTCGGCATAGACGTGATGGCCGGCCTGCCCGGAGAAACGGAAGAACTCTTTGAGCAGGAAATCGCCTTCCTCGAGCAAATCCGCCCCGCATTCATCCACGTATTCCCCTACTCCAAACGCCCTGGAACACCGGCCGCGACCATGCCGGACCAGGTGCCGGAACCCGTTAAGGCAGATCGCGTTGCGAGGCTGGAGGAACTTTGTGCCAGGCTTCATGACGAGTTCGTGGAGGCCAATCGCGGTGTACGCGAGCAGGTACTGTTTGAATCCAAGGAGAAAGATGGCTCAATGGGCGGATACACAGGCAATTACATCCGCATTACCAGACCTTATGATGCCTCACTGGTGGGTAAACTGACGGAGGTAACGATATGAAACTGACCTTCTTTGGAACCGGCACTTCGCAGGGCATCCCGATTATCGGATGCAAGTGCCCCGTATGCAGCAGCACCGATCCTCGCGACAAGCGCTACCGTGCGTCTGCACTATTTGAAGTGGACGGCCTCAGCATCCTGATAGACTGCGGCCCCGACTTCCGCAGCCAGATGCTGCGCGCAGATGTCAGGCACCTGGACGCTATCCTGCTGACTCATAACCATAAAGACCACACCGGCGGCCTGGATGATGTTCGCTCACTCAACTATGTCGACCGCCGCCCCGCAGAGATCTACTGCGAAGCCAAAGTTCTTGGCGACCTGCGCCGGGAATACCCCTACGCTTTTGATTATCCCCGCTATCCTGGTTCGCCCGAATGGCGCATACATCTCATTGAAAACAAGCCGTTTACGGTGCACCCCTGCGCCGATGATAAGGAACTGGTGTGGGTGCATGATGTTGGATACGGATACCGGATGCCGGATGGCAGCGTGCAACCTGCTCCTGCGGATATTGTGGATACCGCAGACCTCGGCGGCAAGGGTGTGGTTGTCACTCCGATTCGCGGGATTCACGGCAAGATGCCAATTCTCGGTTTCAGGATAGGAGCGATAGCATATCTCACAGATTTAAGCAGTTTGCCGGAAGAGGAGTTTTCCAAACTGGAGGGGCTGGAGCACGTCACGCTGAACACTGTCACTTATAAGCAGCACCATTCGCATCTCTCTTTGGATGAAGCACTTGCGCTGGCCGACAGGATTGGCGCACGGCACACCTGGCTCACCCATCTCAGTCATAATTTCCCGGTTCACGAAGAGTTCTCCGCCGAACTTCGCCGCCTTTGCTCCGAACGCGGCATCCGCTCCGACGTCCAACCCGCTTACGACGGCCTGGTCTTAGAAGCATAAGTGTTCAACCTTTTTTCCTAAATTTGTAAGGTATGACGGCGAAGGAAGTACTGAAGGAGTATTGGGGTTATGATGCCTTCCGGCCGATGCAGGAGGAAATCATTTCTGCAGCGGTGGAAGGGCGTGATGTGCTGGCGATTCTGCCTACAGGAGGTGGCAAATCTATCTGCTTCCAGGTGCCGGCCATGATGAAGGATGGCGTGGCGCTGGTGGTCACACCGCTGATCGCCCTAATGAAAGACCAGGTGCAGAACCTGGAATCCCGCGGCATAAAGGCCCTGTGCATTCACGCTGGCATGAGCCGCTTTCAGGTGGATACAGCCTTGAATAACGCCGCCTACGGAGACTTCAAATTCCTCTATCTCTCCCCGGAACGCCTCGGCACCGCCCTCTTCCAGTCATACATAGAAATCCTGAACGTCAACTACATAGTGGTGGACGAGGCCCACTGCATCTCGCAATGGGGCTACGATTTCCGCCCGGATTATCTCCATATCGGCAAACTCCGCGAACGCTTCGACGCACCCGTTATCGCCTTGACCGCCACCGCCACTCCCGAAGTCGCGCAGGACATAATGGATAAACTCCGTTTCAAGGAGAAACTAATGCTGAAGAGCAGTTTCGAGCGCCCTAACCTTAATTATATAGTGCGCAAGTGCGAAGACAAGTTCGGCCAGTTGCTGGGTGTCTGCCAGGGAGTGAAAGGCGGCGGCATCGTTTACCTCCGCAGCCGCCAGAAATGCGAGGAGTATTCGGCACTGCTGAAGGCCGAAGGCGTCAGCGTATCTTATTATCACGCAGGGCTTTCCGCTGAAGTTCGCAACCAGCGCCAGACGGCCTGGAAGAAGGGTGATATCCGCGTGATGATATGCACTAACGCCTTTGGAATGGGCATCGACAAACCCGACGTTCGTTTCGTAGTGCACTGCGATATCCCCGAGAGCCCGGAGGCCTACTTCCAGGAGGCCGGGCGTGCCGGACGCGACGGCAAGCAATCTTACGCCGTGCTGCTCTGGAGCCCGGATGACGTGCGCCGCCTGCATCAACTCGATACCCTGGCGTTCCCTTCGCTGGAATACATCGAAGACATCTACCATAAACTCCACGTCTTCTTCCAGATACCATATGAGCAGGGAATGGGCCGGCAGTTGAGATTCGATCTGGCGGAGTTTTGCAAGCATTTCAAGTTGAATCAGTCGTCTGCCAGGAACGCCATCATCTACCTGCAGCGCTCGGAGCATCTTTCCTACACCGAGGCGGTGGATATCAATACACAGGTGAAGATTGCGGTGGATCGCCGCGCGCTTTACGATATCGACCTGCCGGATCCGCGCATGGTGCCGCTGCTGGAACTTCTGATGCGCAACTACACCGGCATTTTCTCTTATCCGGTTTCGATTGCGGAGGATTATGTGGCCGCCACCGTCGGGGTGAGCGTGCCGGATCTGCGGCAGTTGCTTTACCGGCTCTCTCTGGAGCAGGTGATCC
>JAFZIX010000053.1 GCA_017554135.1 Bacteroidales bacterium
CTGCCAGGCGGTGGTGTGCTTTGCCAGCGGCGCTGCCGGGCGGGGAGTGCGGTATTTCAGCGTGACTACTGTGATGCCGAGTTCGTTGAGGCGGCGGCGCACCGGCGCGACCTCGAAACCGTCCGGATCATTGCCCGTGTAAGAGCCTCCAGAGTAGATAATCTGGATTGCATGCGTGCTCAGGTGATGGGGGAAGTGCCATTCGATGTAGGGCTCGCACTGGTTCTCCTGACGGTCCGGCATCTTGCCTTCCGGCCAGATGGATTGTTTGTCGTATCCTGCGCGCTCTTCATCGGAGTTGTAACGGTCGAGTATCTTTTCCTCCGGCTTCACCGGCCCGAGGTATCCCATCTGGGTCATGAATTCGATGGCCCTTTCAAAGCCGAAGGCTCCGTGGGGCTTGTTGGGGTACAGATGCAGTTCCGTCGGAATGCCCATGCGCCTGAACTGCCTGTAGAACAGCGTGGAGCCGTTGGGAGAGAAGGGATCGTTGCCGCCGTGGTGGAAACACACCGGGCAGGTATGATCGTCGAACTTGAACACCTTGCTCAGGGTCACGTCCGGCCCATACCCCTGACGGGTTGCCGCGCTGCCTTTCTCCCCGTCGGTGGTGACGTACGCGGGGGCGTTGGCGATAGCCCAGTTGATGTGGCAGGGGGTCTGGTCGACTTTATCGATGGCCTCGTATGCCGGCGTCTGGGAACTGGTGGCCAGCAGCATTGTCAGGTGGCCGCCGGCAGACATTCCTATCGCTCCTATCTTCTCCGGATTGTATCCCCTGGCTTTCGCCTGGCTGCGCACGAGGCGCACGGCCCTCTGGCCATCCTCCCAGGCGGTCTGGTAGATTGGCAGGCCCTTCGGACGCGGGGTGCGGTAAACCAGGCTGACGCATTGTATTCCGATGGCGGTCAGTTCTTTGTGCCATTTATCGATCAGGTTCATGTCGCAGGTGTTGCTGTAGCCGCCTCCGGAGATGAGAATCATGCAGCATCCGTTCGGATTTGCCGGCTTCTCGAACCACTCCAGATAGGGCATGCGCCACTCATCCGGATTGAACCCTGGGGCCTTGGAGACGCTGGTCATCGCGGCAATCTGCTGCGGCTGCGCATCGGGCATCTTATCTTTGGGCCATAGCGCCTGGCGCTCCCACGCACCCAGTTGCAGCGCGCTGAAAATCAGGAGTAATGATAGGAACCTCTTCATATGTTTCAGTGTTTTGTACTTCAAAGATAGTAAAAAACGGAGTTGCTAACGGTATAATTCCCCCAGCACGGCAAGGGAGCGGATGTTCAGGGGGATTTCCAGATGGGCGGAGAGATAGCGCAGCAGGGCATCGGCGATGGCGCTGCGGGTGTCCCCGTTAAGAGGATAGACCAGGAACGACGGCAACTCCAGTGCCAGCAGGTCTGAAATCTGGCGCAAATGCTCCCCGGCGAAGGGTGCCAGGTCTTCGAAGGAAGGGGAAAAGCCCAGCACGCCGGCAAGTTCCATCAGAAAGCGCAGATGATAATTGGCAAAGTCCCCGGTCATGGCGTCCAGGGTCAGGATGCTGCGCTCGCACCAGTCGAAGAGCCCGTCCTCGGCCGCCCCATCCTGCACCGCCCGCCAAAGCACCTCGCTCATGAACAGGCAGATGGCGTCCTTGTCGAAACTGGAGCGGATCCCGTTCAAAGGATACACTGCCGACACTCCCCGTAACCTCCAGAGATCCGACTTGCGGTTCTCCAGCACCTCCGCATCCAACACGCTGAAAGGCAGATACAATGCCCTGGAACCGCCCTTGCGCACGCCCACGATGAAACTCCTCCGGCCCAGCCGGCGGCAGAGGCAGTGCAGCACCAGCGAAGAATCCCCCAGTTTGGTGGAATTCAAAACAATCAGGCGTTCGGAGTCATTCATCATCTACAAATATAAGGTTTAAAAAAGAAATTTACTATCTTTGAGAGTTTGGTAGAACAAAATATAAACAGATATGAAGAAGGTTATTCTCGCAGCACTGGCTGCACTCCTCTGCACCCTCGCAATCGCAAATGAAACTCCCCGCTGGCTCCGCCAGAACGCCATCTCCCCGGACGGTAGCGCCGTAGCGTTCGTCTATCAGGGAGACATCTGGCTCGTGCCCGCCGCAGGCGGTGAGGCCACCCAGATTACCACCAATCCCGCCCACGATACCGAGCCCCTTTGGAGCCCCGACGGCAAATACATCATCTTCGCATCCTACCGCGAAGGCCAGAAAGACCTGTGGGCCATCTCCATCGAAGGCGGCCGGCCGAAGCGCCTGACAGACTATGGCGGAGCGCAGACTCCCTATACTGTCTCGAAGGATGGAAAGATATTCTTCGGCGCTTATTATCAGGAACTTGCGAGTTCCAGCGCCTTCCCCGGAGCCGCCAATCTCTATTGCATCGACTTCGCTGAATCCTTCAACGCAGATCCCGAAAACCTCCCCCAGCCCAAGCGCATCGCCACGGTCAAGGTCGGTTCGGCCGCCATCAGCGCAGCCGGCGTCATCCTCTACGATAACATCGTTTCCCCGGAGGATCCCTACCGCAAGCACCATACATCCTCCGCAGCCCGCGACATCTGGATGCTGAAGGATGGCAAATACACCAAACTCACCGACTTTATCGGCGAGGACCGCAATCCCGTGTTCGCCCCGGACGGCACCAGTTTCTACTTTGTGAGCGAGCGCACCGAGACCCCCGTGGAATCCAACGGCTGGGCCGGCGATGCCAACATTTGGAAATCCGATATCAACGGCGCCGCCCCCGTGCGCATCACCAACTTCAAGGACAATCCCGTCCGTTACCCCAGCATCAGCGCCAACGGCATCCTCTGTTACTCATGGAACGGAGACCTGTATACCCAGAAGGAAGGGCAGGCGCCGGTGAAACTGGCCATCAGCATAAAGAAGGATAAGTTCCAGCGCGAGCATACCTACAAGATCGCCAGCGACGGCGTGAACGGCTTCGCGGCATCCCCGAACGGCAAGGAGGTGGCGGTGGTCTCCCACGGAGACGTGTTCGTCACTCCGCTCGAACTTGGGGATACCCGCCGCATCACCGACACCCCCGAGGCGGAGCGCGGAGTAGCGTTCGGGAAGGATGGCCGCAGCATCTTCTATGCCTCCGAAAGGAGCGGCGAATGGGCCATCTACAAGCGCGAACTGCCGGGCAAGAAGGATCAACTTTTCACCTTCACCACCGGCACCAAGGAGAAGAGGATCACCCCGGAAGGGCAGGTCTGCTTCCAGCCCAGCGTATCGCCGGACGGCAAATGGCTGGCCTACCTGCGCAACCGCACCGCGCTGGTCATCTGCAGCACCGACGGCGGCAAGGAGAAAGTCCTCATCCCCGAGGGCGTGAACTACTCCTATTCCGACGGAGACATCCAGTTCGAGTGGAGCCCGGACAGCCGCTACATCCTCTCCAGTTATCAGGGCGAGCAGCGTATGTATAACGAGGATATCTGCCTGATAGACATCGAGTCCGGGGAACTCACCGACCTCACTCTGAGCGGCTACTCCGACACCAACTTCAAGTGGGCGATGGGCGGCAAGGCGATGACCTGGGAAACGGACAAGGCCGGATACCGCAGCCACGGCAGTTGGGGCGCCGAGGGCGATATCTACATCATGTTCTTCGACGATGAGGCCTACACCAAGTTCACCCGCGGCGAGGATCTGGAGAAAATAGAGGGCCTGCTGAAGAGCGACAAGCAGGCTGCCAAGGATAAGAAGAAGGATGAAAAGGAGAAGAAGGACAGCACCTCCACCAAGAAGCCGGAGAAGGTCAAACTCGAACTCGAGGGCCGCTTCGACCGCGTGGTGCGTCTCACCCGCAATTCCGGACACATCGGCGACTATCTGCTGACCCCCGACGGCAAGAAACTCTACTATACCATCCAACTTGAAAAGAACTACGACCTCGTCTGCGCAGACCGCAAGACCGGCGATATCAAGGTGGTCAAGAAGAATTTCACCGGCAGGATAGTGCCCGCCGCCGATGGCAAGAGCGTGTTCGTGATCGGCCGCAACAGCATCGTCAAGGCCGATCCCAACAACTTCAGCACCAAGAACGTGAGTTTCCGCGGCGAGTATGAATACGATGCCGTCAAGGAGCGCGAATACATCTTCGAGCACTGCTGGAGGCAGGTCAGCGAGAAATGGTACGTGCCGGACATGCACGGCGTCGACTGGGTGGCTGTCGGAGCGAACTACCGCCAGTTCCTTCCTTATATAACAGATAACTGGGCCTTCCGCGAGTTGCTTTCCGAGATGCTCGGCGAACTCAACGGTTCCCACACCGGCGGGCGCTACGGCGGCTCTGCCGGCAATGTAGGCCACCTGGGTGTGATATTCGATGAAGAATACACGGGCAAAGGCCTGAAGGTCAAGGAGTTCCTTCCCTACAGCGTGCTGAAGAAGTTCGCTCCCAAGATGAAGGA
>JAFZIX010000054.1 GCA_017554135.1 Bacteroidales bacterium
CCTTCGTCATAGCCGGCAGTCCTCCCCCCGTCATAGCCGGCAGTTCTCCCCCCGTCATAGCCGGATGTTCTCCCCCCGTCATAGCCGGCCTGACCGGCTATCTGCCGCGGCGCCGCCCCGCTCTCCAACTCCTTCACCCTCTCCGACAGCGCATCCACCTCCCCCTTGAGGTCCAGCAGAGCCTTCACCAGCACGCGCTGACTTTCTTCGCCCAGAGTCCCCCCGGTGGCGGGAGACACAATCTGCGGCAGCAGCGAATCCTTCTCGTCCGGGATGTAGCGGGAGAATTCCGCGGCCCCGAGCTCGATCTTGTCCGACTCGGAGCTGGCAGGACGGGATTCCAGGGCCGTCACCGTCTCCGCAACGTTCTTCAACTGGCGGATGTTGCCGGGCCAGCGGTAGTTTTTGAGCAGGGAGATGGCGTCGATGCTGAGGCTGACCTTGCGCATACCGAAGCGCTGCGCGAAGTCGGCGGTGAACTTGCGGAAGAGCAGGTAGATATCCTCCTTCCGCTCCCGCAGCGACGGCATGGTGATGCGGGCGGCGTTCAGGCGGTAGTAGAGGTCCTCGCGGAAGCGGCCCTGCTGCACGGCGGTGTAGAGGTTGACGTTGGTGGCCGCGACTATGCGCACGTCCGTTTTCTCCACTTTGGAGGATCCCACCTTTATATATTCTCCGCTCTGCAGCACGCGAAGCAGCATCGCCTGCGTCTCCTTCGGCAGTTCGCCGATTTCGTCCAGGAAGAGAGTGCCGCCGTTGGCCTCCTCGAAGTAGCCCTTGCGCTCGCCGATGGCGCCGGTGAAAGCGCCTTTCTCGTGCCCGAAGAGTTCAGCGTTGATGGTGCCTTCGGGGATGGCTCCGCAGTTGACTGCCAGGTATTTGCCGTTCTTGCGGCGGCTGAACTGATGTATGATCTGGGGGATGGTTTCCTTGCCCACGCCGCTCTCGCCGCTCACCAGAACCGTGAGGTCGGTGGGAGCCACCGCCACGGCCGTTTCCAGCGCGTGGTTCAGCGCGGCATCATTGCCTATGATGTCGTATTTATTCTTGAGTCTTTGAAGTTCTTGTGTGTCCATATTTCTATGCGATGCAAATATACTAATATTTACTGACATTTTGTCACTGGCTGGAGGATAGGGGGTGGCAGCTGTGGGGTTTTTTGCCCCCGCGACGTCATTTACTGAAAGTAAAAAGAACAAGTTAACGAAGAAAACGCTAAATTAGCGGACTGAAAATCAACAAGATACTATATTTAACAACCTAATATTATGCGTTACACTAAAAACAGTTTAGTTCCCGGCTCTATCGCTGGGAAGGGTGTAAGCCCCTATGAATCACCGAGTTGTGTCTCGATGGAGATTTCGGTGAATGGCCCTTTGTGCCAGAGTTTAACCACAGATACAGGCAGCGATCTGCCTGATATGCCTGGAGAGTCTTGGTAAAATAGGAGGACGAGTTATGAAAAAGATTTTTGTTTTATCATTTGCTCTTCTTGCAGCGCTGGTAGCCTGCAACAAGGATCAGATCGTTCCTGAAAACAACGATGCTCCCGCCGCAAGTTTCACTGCGACTATTGCTGACACAAAGGTGACTTTTACTCCCGATGGCCAGGCCAATGAGGGGCTCACCTCTGCTTTCGATGGTGCTGAAAGAGTGTTTCTTTGGACTGTTAACACCGATTCATCGAATCCAAAAGACAAGTATACTCTTTTTGAGGCTGGAACCCATACTGACAAAACATCCAAATTCAACATTTCGACCAATGCTACATATGTGTATGATGTTGATCCTGGTAAATTGCCTGTCAATTTCGGTGCTTATCTGGTGAATTATAATTGCATGGGATATGACACGACTATTCCTTGCTACAGGTTTGGGTATAACAGTGAAAGTTTTATTAAAAGATTATACTTCCTGGCCGGTAACGGATCTCTTGGTCAGGCAACTAAGGTTCAGGCCTTGTTCGCAAGCGGTACCTATGACGGCACTTATCCCGACCTTACCTTCTCATATCTTACAAGTATTCTCAAGGTTGATGTAAATCTTCCCGACGGAAGCGGAGCAACGACTGCGAATACTAAGATTTATGTCAAGGGCTCCGGTATGATTACACAGGCTCAGCTTAGTTCTACTACTGCTGCCATTACTAAAAACGAATCTCCGGCAACACCTACATTTACTATCACTCCTGCCGCAGGCGTGATTGACGGGGATCATCTCGTATTTTACGTTCCTCTCTGGACTGGCAAGACAGGCCTCACTATCACTGATGCGACCATCGACTTTGTCGTCGGAGTCAACACCTATTCTATCTCCCTCGGGACCAAATCTGTTGCGCCTGGCAAGGTTTACACATTTAAGCCCGTTGCAAAACCTGCGCTTAAGAGCATTGACAAGTGGGTTGATGATGCTGCAGGAAGTGTTACCATCGCAACTGGTCTTTCTGAGACTGCAAGCGAGGGCCTGACCTATAATTCCGGCACCGGCGAGGTTTCATGGGCAGCCAATACCACTGGAAAACCCGCTAAAAAAACTATCACCTTCGATAGTGGAGAAAGTGTAGCCATCACCCAGATTTCTGTTGATGACTTCAAGGGAGACTGGACATTCAATGCAAAGACATTTGCTGGTGTAAACAAGATTGGTTTGACTGCAAGCGACACCAAGGTTGTTTCTGTGAACTTCGGCGCCCCTGTCGGCGGTGGCGAATCCCTCTACGACGAAGACACCAAACTCACTCTTACAAACAATATCGGTATTCGCGGCCTCTTCGGAAGTAAGGATGCTGTTGATGCAGCCGTGATGGATGCAGCCCTGCGTCTTGACCGCGAAAAGAAGATAGTTGAATTCTATCTGTTCTTCGATGCTCGCAAAGCCCAGGCCACCACGACCGGCGATGCCACTTATCCGTATATTATGTTCCTGCCTGAATTTGGTGGAGGATTCATGTCGGCCCCTTGGGATTTCTGTCCTTTCCCGCTTGGTTCAACCCAGAATTATGGCTATACAAAGATGACTGTAAATGAAACTGCCAGCAACCTTTATTATGGTAATAATAATAGGTGGACTTGGGGTAATGCTGGAG
>JAFZIX010000055.1 GCA_017554135.1 Bacteroidales bacterium
GCCGAGTTTGCGGAGTTGCTGCAGGATGATGCCGCCGTGCTCCTCCTTCCACTCCCACGCATACTTCAGGAACTCCTCGCGGGTGATATCCTCCTTGGAGATGCCCATGCCCTTGAGTTTGGCCACGACCTTGCTCTCGGTGGCGATGGATGCATGGTCGGTGCCGGGCACCCAGCAGGCGTTCTTGCCGTCCATACGCGCCTTGCGCACCAGCACGTCGTTGAGCGTGTTGTTGAGCACATGGCCCATGTGCAGGATGCCGGTCACGTTCGGCGGCGGGATAACCACGGTGTAGGGCTCGCGGGAGTCCGGTTCCGAATGGAAGCACCGGTTGTTGATCCAATAAGAATACCACTTATCCTCGACTTCTGCGGGATTGTATTTCGCGTTCAGTTCCATCTTTATATATCTTAATCTGCAAATTTAATCAATTCCTCGTAAACTTTATGTACGGGGAAGCCCATCACGTTGTAAAAAGAGCCTTCTATGCCCGTGATGGCCACATAACCTATCCATTCCTGCACGCCGTAAGCGCCGGCCTTGTCGTAGGGGCGGTACTTGTCCAGATAGTAGGATATTTCTTCTTCCGAAAGGCTGCGGAAGTGCACCAGGGTGGAGTCTGTGACGGTTTCCATACGGGAGCGGTCCCTCAGGGTGACCGCGGTGATGACCTCGTGCGTGCGCCCGGAGAGGGTACGCAGCATGTCCTCTGCCTCCTCGCGGGAGTGGGGCTTGCCCATGATGATGCCGTCCAGAAGCACCATGGTGTCGGAAGTGATGAGGATTTCGTCCTCTTCCAGCGGGCGGTGGAAGCCCCTGGATTTGCCCTCGGACATCAGCGCAGGCACCTCCGGATGAGGGGTGTCCGGGCTGAAGGATTCCTCGAAATTGTTGCGTGTGTCCACCTCGAATGCTATGTCGAGGCCTTTGAGAAGTTCGTGCCGGCGCGGGGAATTGCTGGCAAGAATCACTTTCTTTCCCTTCAGGTCCATCTGCTAGAACAGTTTTTCGTAGTCCCCTTCCTCGAAGTACCAGAGTTTCTGGGCGCGAAGCACCTTCTCAATAACCTCGCGCACACATCCCTTGCCGCCTGGGAGTTCGCACATATAGTCTGCAGCTTCCTGGGCAGCCTGGGACGCATCTTCCGGCACGGCGCCAATGCCTGCTGCCTTGAGGACAGGCACATCGGGCACGTCATCTCCTATAAAAACGACCTCGGAAGGGTCCAGGCCGTATTTTTTGCAGAAAGCATAGAAATGTGGAAGTTTACCCCGGCACCCCATGTGGATGTCGTCCGGATCCAGATTACATGTGGAGAAGCGGTTGCGCACACCTTCAGTGTTGCCTCCGGTGAAAACACCTACATGGAGGCCGCGCATAAGGGCCACTCGTATGCCGAAACTGTCCTTGGCATTGAATACCCGCACCATCTCATGGCTGTCGTAGGCAAGGAGGCTGCCATCGGTAAGCACGCCATCCACGTCCATCGTGATGGCCTTTATTTTCTTCCAGTTCATTCCTTATGATTTGGTATTTCCGTTGGGCATCATGTCCGCCAGGTTGAAGGTATTGCCCTTGGCGGCACCTTCGAGCATGATGGGCCCGAACTGGGACTCATACTTGCCCACATTTTCCATCAGGGCGTTCAGGAGGCGCTTCGTGTGCTCCGGGCTCATTATGATGCGGTTGTTGATCTTGGGGCCGGGCATCCCGGGAAGGGTGCTGGCGAAGTCGATCACGAACTCGCTGCGGGAGTGGGAAATGATGGCCAGATTGGCGTAGGAGCCGCTTGCAATGGAATTATCCAGATTGAGATTCAACTTCTGTTCGTTATTCTCGTTCATAGTAGTTTTTATTTACAGCGCGAATATACACAAAAAAAATGAGCTGTGACCCTCACGGGCAACAACTCATCTAACCACATAATTAATAACACTAAAACTAATAACCAATAGGTTGAAGGATCAGAACGACCACTTACTCAACCCGAATACAAAGGTAATCATTATTTTTTATAATGCAAACTTTTTTTAATAATTTTTTCAAATTTTTTAAGAATTGGGGGCACTACCGGTATTCAAGGCCTTTGACGGAGATGCCGATGTTGAAGGGAATACTGTTGAGTTTGCCAAGGGTGGCGGAACGGTAATAACTGCTTTTGAAATAGACAGGCGTGTATAAATGCAGCCCCTGGGCCAACCTCTCCGGTTCCGGCGTTTCCCAATACTGCCTCACGGCATCCGCATCGCAGTCGACCAACGCGAAAGAAACAAAATACCTCCCGGGCTCGAGCAGGATGCTTTCTTCCGGCTGGATATCAAAGTTCTGCCGCTTATCGGACATGGGGATATTTACATAGATAGGTTTATGCAGCACGTTGATGAATTCCTCCGGCTCCCCTTCGATGCGGTAAATACCGATGGAGACCACGCATCCGGGGATGTAGTTATCCTGGACAGTAAACAGTATATCCTTGACTAAGAACGGTTTACGTGCAGTGGCGACCGACCCGAGTTCCACACCTTTTTTGATGCCGTCCCGGACGTCGAATCCACCCGAAGCACCAACGAACCGGGTTCCCGGACGGAGGAGGAACTTCTCCTTGGTATCCCCGCCAATAGCGACTGCCGCCGGCAATTCCTGATCAGAAAGGACTATGACCAAGCCCTCCGCCGCTCCGGATACGGGAAGATACGCCGTCTGATAGGATACGTGATGGAATTCCAGGGTTTCCGCGGGAACATCGATCTCGAAGCGGCCGTCCACCGAAGAGACGGTGCCTATGCCCTTTTCGGGGATGCCCACCTGCACATATTCGACGGCCTCTCCCCTGCCGTTCACGATGCGTCCCGAGACGGTGAAGAGATCCTCTGCACCGGCGCAGAAAGGAAGCAGCAAAAATGAAAGTAACAGACTGATTCTCATAACTCTTCTTCTGTTTCAGTTCCTTCCGGATCCGGCTGATAGGCCAGGATATCCCCGGGCGTGCACTCCAGCACCTTGCAGATCTTATTAAGCGTAGAGAAGCGTATGGCGCGGCCTTTCCCCGTTTTGAGCAGGGAAAGGTTGGTCATGGAGATGCCGATTTTTTCGGAGAGTTCCGAGAGTTTCATGTGGCGCTCCCAGAGCATATTGTCGAGGTTGACGGTAATCATATCGCGAGGCTGCTGTCTTCTGCGGCGAGATACGCCATTTTATAAAGTCCTGCGAAGAGGAGGATGGCCAGGGGAATGAAGATGGTGTTGCTGTTCAGCACGGAGCAGGTGGCTCCCTGAATGACGTCGTCGTAGTTAGACTGCACGAAGGTTGTGAGTACGGAGACGAGGGCCGTCCAGCGGATGAGGGCGATGTTGGATTTGGGGAAGATGATGCCGTTTTTGATGGCTTTGTTCGTGCGGATCAGGAATATGCAGCAGAATATATATAGGAGGCCGAAGCCCACGAACCTGCCGGCGATGATGAAATACTGCCAGGCGAGTTTATCCTGATTCCAGACTATTGCGTCCTGGATCCAGATTTTGCTGATGGTTGCAGCGTAGATGAAGGCAATGTTTACCGTTGCGATAATCAGAATGACTATCGAAAGCCACTTGATGTTGTTTTGCGTTGAATTCTTCATTTCTTTGTCTGTTTTGTGTTTGCACTTCCAAAATACAAAGATAATGCCAATTTTACGAAAAACATAAAATTTCTTTAAATTTCTCGTAAAATGCTGGTGCCAAATACACCTCCAAAAGAAATAGGAGCCACGCGGGCTCCTATATTTTTGGAGGTGCGAAGCGGAATCGAACCGCTGTACCAGGTTTTGCAGACCTGTGCCTAACCGCTCGGCCATCGCACCAAAGGGACTGCAAAGATAGAAAATATTTCTTAAACCAAAAAATTAATTCACCTATGCTTCGCGGATGCGCCTGATCAGCCAGAGCATATAGATCCAGACAACCGCGATGGCAGCCACTGCAGCCACCTGGGAGCCGGAAATATCCCTGATCCAACCTAGCACGGGCGGCAGGATTGCACCGCCGATCAAACCCACTATCAGCAGCGCAGACACCTCGTTGGCCTTCTCGGGAGCGCGCCTCATCGCAAAGGAAAACACGATGCCGAACAGGTTGGCATAGCCCACCCCAAAGATGCACACTGCCACCAGCACGGGCACCAGCCCCAGCTTGCCCAACACTGCGAACAGCACCAGACCGGCCATGGCAATCCAACATCCCCAGGAATAGAACTTCTTGTCGGAGACCTTCAGCAGCAGCGCTCCCCCGGCGAAGGCCGCAATGGTGCGGGCCAGGAAATAGAGACTGTTGCAGAGATTGGCCTTCTCGGTGCTCAGGCCGAACTCATCCACCATCAGGCGCGGCAGAGTCATATTCACCGCCACATCAGCCGCCACGAGCACTATGATGCCCACAAAGCATGTGAGGATAAACTTGTCTTTCAGCAGCACCAGAGTGTCTTTCACGCCCACTTTCTTAGCCTCGCGAGGCTGCTCCTCGATGGGAGTGAGCCAGAGCCAGATGAGCCCGAGCAGAGAAAGCCCTGCGTAGATGGCGAACAGCAGCTGCCAGTGCCCCAGCGCCACCGCCGTCCACATGGCGATAAACGGCGCCACGATGCTTCCAAAGGCCTTGGTGGCCTGCCCGAAGGTGATGGTGGAAGTCACGCGGTCCGGATTCACAACATCCGTCACAAGCGGATTCATAGCCACCTGCAGGATGGTATTGCCGATGCCGATCAGCGAGAACGCCACCAGCACGCTGGCGAAACTGTAGGCCACATAAGGCAGTATCAGCGCCACAACATGTATCGCCAGGCTCAGCAGCACCATTTTCTTGCGCCCCCAGTGCGTCAGGGCCATTCCCACGGGGATGGAGAGCAGCAGGAACCAGAGGAAACAGGAAAGGGAGATGGTATTCACAAGCCCGTCGGACATGTTGAAATCCGCGCGCACGTTGCTTGTCACCAGCCCGATCATGTCCATGAACCCCATAGCGAGGAACCCGAACATAACAGGCAGTATCAGGGCAATAGAATTCTTTTTCATAGGTTTACAGGTTTATACCCCC
>JAFZIX010000056.1 GCA_017554135.1 Bacteroidales bacterium
CCTTTTCGGAGGCGACGGCGAAGCGGCGGGGGAGGCCGACCATGGCAACGAAGTGCAGGCTATACGCCAGCTGGCTCCGGTCCTCTACGGAGAACTTGCCCGCGCCGGCATGCAGAAACTTTACGATGAAATCGAAGAACCCCTCATCAGCGTGCTCTCGCAGATGGAACTCGTCGGCGTGAAGGTGGATTTATCTTCACTTAAGGACTTCGCAGAATCCCTTCGCAAGCAGATGCTCTCCCGTGAGGAGGAAATCCGCGGTTACGCGGAGAATCCCACGCTGAACGTCAGTTCTCCCAAGCAGATGGGGGAGGTCATCTTCGAAAAACTGAATCTGGATCCCAAGGCGAAGAAACCCGCCAAAGGCACCTGGCCCACGGATGAGGAAACACTCTCCGCGCTGGCAGACAGGCATCCCATCATAGACGCGCTGCTGGACTACCGCGGCCTGCGGAAGTTGCTATCCACCTACATCGAGCCCTTCGCTCAGTATATATCTCCCGTAGACGGTCGTGTGCATACCACTTTCAATCAGGCACTTACGGCCACGGGCAGGCTCTCCAGCAGCAACCCCAACCTCCAGAACATCCCCATCCGCACCGAGCAAGGCCGCGAAATCCGCAAGGCATTCGTACCGGGCGCTCCGGGGAAGGTGATGATGTCGGCGGATTACTCGCAGATCGAACTGCGGGTGATGGCACATCTCTGCGGGGATGAACATCTCCGCAAGGCCTTCCGCGACGGGCAGGACGTGCATGCCGCTACTGCAGCGAAGATTTTCGGAGTGCCGGTGGAGCAGGTTAGCGCAGACGAGCGCCGCATGGCCAAGACCGCCAACTTTGGCATCATGTACGGCATCTCCTCCTTCGGCCTGGCGCAGCGCCTGAAATGCCCCAGGGCGGTGGCAAAGAAACTGATCGACGACTACTTCGCATCCTTCCCCTCCATTCGTTCGTTCATCGACGGCACCCTGGCGAAGGCCCGCGAAACCCTCTATACCGAGACGATGTTCGGGCGCAGGCGCTACATCTCCGACATCAACTCGCACAATGCAAACATCCGAGCAATCGCCGAACGCAATGCCGTGAACGCTCCCATTCAGGGCACGGCGGCGGATATCATCAAACTGGCGATGATACGCGTGGCCGCCCGCCTTCGCAAGGAGGGCCTGAAGGCCGTGATGGTTCTGCAGATTCACGATGAACTCCTGCTGGAAGTGCCTGAGAACGAAATAGATGCGGTGAAGACGCTGCTGGTGGAGGAAATGCAAGGTGTAATGGAACTATCGGTTCCGCTGACTGTAGAATGCAATTATGGCAAGACCTGGCTCGAGGCCCATTGACGAACTGATACGACTGGCCATCATTGGCGACGGTGCCGCGTTCACCGAACTTTGGGACACGCATATTGATTCCCTCCGCTCCTACATCAAGAGCCGGATGAAGAATCTGGACGACTTCTACGTGGACGACATCTGCTCCCGGAGTTTCGAGAAGGCATTCCGGCAGATACGCAGTTACGACCCATCCAAGAGCCAGTTTTCGACCTGGCTCACAAACATCGCGCATAATACCGCCCTGGACATAGTGGAGCAGGAGAACCGTTCGCATAAGCGCTACGTATCGATAGACCAAGACCGTTCCGCGGTAAGCGCAGTCAGCAGCCTGGGCAGCGATGATGATACACCGTTGGAGTCCATCATAAAGGATGAAGACCAGGTGCAGACGGAAAAGTACATAGAGGGCCTGCCTGAACTCTACCGCAAGATTGCAAAGATGCGGCTGGTGGACGGCCTTCAATATAGCGAGATTGCGGAGGAAACCGGACTGCCGCTCAATACCGTCCGCACCCGCATCCGCCGCGCTAAAGCGCAGATAGACAAGATAAAAACAGAGGAAAGCATATGACCAACAAATCTTTCAAGTATTGGCAGTGGCGCACCATCATCGGTTCGATGGTAGTATATGCCATCTATTATTTTGTGAGGAAGAATTTCTCCATTGCCATGCCCGGCCTTACCGCCGAGTACGGCATATCAAATACGAGTTTCGGTATCGTGATTGCAATCGGCTCGCTGATTTATGGCTTGAGCCGCTTCCTGAACGGGTTCGTGGTGGAGAGAGTCAGCCCCAAGACCTTCATGGGCATAGGCCTTATTCTATGCGCCGCCGCAAACCTCTGTTTCGGATTCGGGGTGGATTTGAGTTATTGGATCACCGGAGTGCACGAAGGTCCGCAGTTCGTGAATATGCTGGTTTTGGTGATGGGCGTTACCATAGTCCTGAACCAGTACTTCCAGGGGATGGGCTTCCCTCCTTGCGCAAGGATGCTCCCGCAGTGGATTGCTCCCGGCGAACTGGCCACCAAGATGAGCATCTGGAACACATCCCACTCGGTTGGCGCTTTCTGCGCCGTAGTGGTATGCGGTCTGCTGATGACCAATATGGGCGCGGATATGTCCGGCGACAGCAGCATTGTCACCAGGATAGCGGGCAACCTCGCCGCCAGCATCAAAGGCTGGGATAGCCTGCCCACGGCTGAGCAGACCTCACGCATTATGTCTTACGCCTCGCATTATGGCGCCTGGCGCTGGTGCTTCATCATCCCTGCGATAGTCGCCATCGGCGGAGCCATCATCTGCTTTACCACACTCCGGGATACTCCCCAGAGCGTCGGCCTTCCCGAAATCGCGGAAACGCACACCGGCAAAGAAGCCACCGAGGGCAAGAAGGGCGCACACGGCGCATTCCTTAAGCACATGGTGTTCTTCAACAAGTGGGTGGTGCTCTACGCGCTTGCAAATATCTTCGTTTATGTGCTCCGTATGGGAGTGCTGGACTGGGGGCCGAAGTTCCTCACCGAGGACCGCGGCATGAACATCAATGGTGCTGCCTGGTCCGTTGCTGCGTTTGAACTTACAGCCGTGTTCGGCACCCTCTTCGCCGGCTGGGCGACGGATAAGATCTTCAAAGGACGCGCGCATCGCATGTGCCTGTTCAGCATGATAGGATCCGTCATCTTCCTCGGTCTATTCGCTCTCGTGGATATGCCGGTGGTGCTTTCCACCGTCGTTCTGGCACTCGCAGGATTCTGCATCTACGGCCCTCAGGCCCTGATAGGCATCGGCGCAGCCAACCAGGCCACCAAGGAGGCATCCGCAACTGCAAACGGCCTCACCGGCATTCTGGGTTATCTGGGTTCCGCACTCTCGGCACTAGGCGTGGGTTTGATTGCTGATAACTTCGGCTGGCGTGCGGTGTTCATCACCTTCCTCTGTGTCGGTGTGGTGGGCGCTGTCATCTTCTTCATTATGTGGAGTGCCCCTCGCGACGGATATGAGCGTTCCCGCAAGTTCACCGAAAACTTCGTGGCCAATGAATAAGGAACTTCGCGATAAGTTGCTGGCCCTGCGCCACATAGCCCTCGATATGGATGGTACCATCTATATGGAGAACAACATCTTCCCCTTCACCCTGGATTTCCTGGCGAAACTGACACGGATGGGGATTACCTATTCTTTCCTGACAAACAATCCCACCAAGTCGCTGGACGATTATCTTGCCAAGTTGGCGCGGATGGGAATACAGGCGGAAAGGGAGCAGATGTACAGCACCGTGCCTGCGACCATAGATTATATAAAGACTCATCTGCCTACCGTGAAGAGGCTGTTCCTGCTGGGCACGCCCTCGATGATCAGTCAGTTCGAGGAGGCGGGTTTCGTAAGTACTGCGGATTCGGCGGAAGACGTGCCGGATGCAGTGGTGGTTGCTTTTGATACTACTCTGGTGTATTCGCGTTTGTGCCGCGCTGCCTGGTGGGTATCCCAGGGGCTGCCATATCTCGCCACCAATCCAGATAAGGTCTGCCCGACCGACCAACCCACAATCCTCGTGGACTGCGGATCCCTCTGCAAATGCATCGAATATACTACAGGGCGTCATCCTGACGTGACCATTGGCAAGCCCGACCCTGCAATGCTGGCGGGTATCGAGGGCCGTTACGGCTTGAAACCTTCGCAGATTGCGATGGTGGGAGACCGCATCTACACCGATGTGGAGATGGCTTACAACGCCGGCGCGTTCGGAGTGCTTGTGCTCAGCGGCGAAACCACCCTCGAGGTGGCAAAGGCCTGGCCGCACGCACCGTCACTCATCTGCCGGGATATTGAAGAACTGGGTTGTCTTTTGGAAGAAGCGCACGGCCTATGTTGATTCCTTCTGAACAGGACTTTGCCGCTGCTATCGCATTGTGGCGGGAGTGGAATTCGCGGATCAACGTGATTTCCCGCAAGGACGAAGATTCGATCTTCGCCCACCACATCCTGCATTCGCTCGCCATCGCGCAATACCTGGAGTTTTTTTACACTGTCATCCCGAGCGAAGCGAAGGAATCTATATTGGATGTGGGAACCGGTGGCGGTTTTCCAGGTATTCCATTAGCAATGGTAATGCCCGAGGCGAAGTTTACGCTGTGCGATTCGATAGGGAAGAAAGTAAAGGTAGCGCAAGCGGTAGTGGATGGACTGGGACTGAAGAATGTTGAATGCGTGAATGCGAGGGTGGAGAGTCTGAAAGGGGAGTGGGACTGGGTGGTAAGCCGCGCGGTCACCAGCCTGGATAACTTCTACCCCTGGGTAAAAGGCCGCTTCCGCAACAGCATCTTATACCTCAAAGGTGGCGACATCAACACCGAAATCGCCACTCTCCAGAAAAAATATCACATCCCCGATGCCAATATCCGCACCTGGAGAATAGATTCCTGGCTAAAAGACGATTATTTTGCAGAAAAATTTGTAATTGAGATTGGAAAAAACTACCTTTGCACTCCCTAACGCGAAAAATTAAAAAAGTATAGATATGAAAAGGACATTTCAACCTTCAAACCGCAAGCGCGTCAACAAGCACGGCTTCCGCGAGCGCATGAGCACTCCTAACGGCCGTCGCGTCCTTGCAGCCCGTCGTGCACACGGTCGCAAGAAGCTCACCGTGTCTTCTGAAGACAGGTTCTAAGATTAACCCCTAAAGGGTTTAAGAGCGTCAGATGCAACAATCTGGCGCTTTTTTCGTATCTTGCGGCTATGAAACGAATCATATTACTTTTGGCAATGACTGCTATTGCTTTCAATTCCTGCGCTCCCAAACTCCCGGAGACGCGCAAAGACGACACTGTAGACAATTATTTCGGCACCGAGGTCGCAGACCCCTACCGCTGGCTTGAGGATGACGCATCCGAAGAGACCGCAGCATGGGTAAAGGCCCAGAACAAATATACCGATGCCTATCTCAAGAAACTCCCGGATCGTTCCAGGATCCTCGCCCGCCTCAAGGAAGTGGTGAACTACGAGAAGGTCGGTGCCCCCGGCCACAAGAAGAACGGCAAGTGGTATTTCTACAAGAACGACGGTCTGCAGAACCAGA
>JAFZIX010000057.1 GCA_017554135.1 Bacteroidales bacterium
GCCGCAGCCCCTTCATCCGGGAGTTCTTTCGCATCGATCTCGGCGTGCGCAACGCCAAGGTGGAATACCTCAACCGCACCCTGGGCCGCCCGGAAGGCACCGACATAGTCCGCCCCTGGGAGGAACTTCCCGAGTTCGAGCAGAAAGCCGAGGTGGATGCAATCCTGGAGGGCAGTGATATCCTCGCACGCGAACGCGGGCTGGACGATTTTTATTGGAAGGCGGCGGACACCATCACCGTGATGGAAGTGTTCGACCTGGGTGTCATCCTCGCCTTCGTGGTGAAGTTGAAACTGGTGGAGCGCTGGCTGCGCCTCGACGAGGCCACCGGCCGCGAACTCTTCCGCAAACTTGTAAAAGAAATTAAAGAAAACACAAAGATATGAGTACTAAAGGAAAGGTGACAGGCATAGTCTCGAACCTTGTGACAGTGCAGGTGGACGGCCCTGTGGCGGAAAACGAACTCTGCCATATCCAACTGAACTGCACCGACCTTCTGGCTGAAGTCATCAAGGTTAACGGAGACAAGGCCTCGGTGCAGGTGTTCGAGAGCACCCGCGGATTGCGTGGAGGCGACACCGTCGAATTCCTCGGCAGGATGCTGGAAGCCACTCTCGGCCCCGGTCTGCTCAGCAGCGTCTATGACGGCCTGCAGAACGACCTCACCACTATGACGGGAGTATTCCTCAAACGAGGCGAATACACCGACCCGCTGAACCGCGAGAAACTCTGGGATTTCACTCCTATCGCCAAGCCCGGAGACAAAGTCATCGCCGCGGACTGGCTGGGAGAGGTCAAGGAAGGATGGCTGCCGCACAAAATAATGGTGCCGTTCTCCTTCAAGGGCGGCTACACCGTCAAGGAAATCGCCCCTGCAGGCCAATATACGGTCGATCATACGATTGCCACCCTCACGGGTGAAGACGGCGAGGATGTGCCCGTTACTATGACTCAGAAATGGCCTGTCAAAGTGGCCATCAAAGGCTATAAGGAGAAGCCGCGCCCGCAGAAGATAATGGAGACGGGCCTCCGCACCATCGACACCTTCAACCCCATAGCGGAAGGCGGCACGGGATTCATTCCCGGGCCCTTCGGATGCGGCAAGACCGTGCTCCAGCATGCAATCGCAAGGCAGGGCGAGGCCGACGTGATAGTGATGGCGGCCTGCGGCGAGCGCGCCAACGAGGTGGTGGAAATCTTCACCGAATTCCCCGAACTAATCGACCCGCACACCGGCCGCAAACTGATGGACCGTACCACCATAATCTGCAATACCTCCAATATGCCCGTGGCCGCGCGTGAGGCATCCGTCTATACCGCGATGACCATCTGCGAGTACTACCGTGCGATGGGTCTGCGCGTGCTGCTGCTGGCCGACTCCACCTCCCGCTGGGCACAGGCGCTGCGCGAGATGAGCAACCGTATGGAGGAACTCCCCGGCGCGGATGCATTCCCCGTGGACCTTTCCGCCATCATCTCCAACTTCTATTCCCGCGCGGGGATGGTTGTTTTGAACAACGGGCAGACCGGCGCCGTCACCTTCATAGGCACGGTTTCCCCTGCCGGCGGCAACCTCAAGGAGCCCGTCACGGAATCCACCAAGAAAGCAGCCCGCTGCTTCTACGCGCTCGAACAGAACCGCGCAGACCAGAAGCGCTACCCCGCCATCAACCCCATCGACTCCTATTCCAAGTATCTGGAGTATCCGGAAATAATCTCCTACCTCGACGGAAAGATCGAGAAAGGATGGGTGGAGAAGGTGCTGAAGGCCAAGACCATGGTGCTGCGAGGCAAGGAAATGGCCGACCAGATCAACATCCTCGGCGACGACGGCGTGCCGATGAGTTACCACGAAACCTTCTGGAAGAGTGAACTGATAGATTTCGCCTTCCTGCAGCAGGATGCATTCGACGCCGTGGACGGCCTCTGCCCGCTGGAACGCCAGAAGTATATGCTGGACCTTATCCTGGACATCTGCGGCCGTCACTTCGAATTCTCCGACTACGAGGAGTGCCGCGCCTACTTCAAACGCGTAATCAACGCCCTGCGCCAGATGAACTTCTCGAAGTGGGGCAGCGAAGATTTCGATAAATTCCATACCCAACTCAACGAAATCCTCTCAGAAAATGGCAACTAACGCATTCAAGAAAATATACACCCATCTGGAGGCCATCACCAAGGCGACGGTGTCGCTTCGCGCCACAGGCGTCAGCAACGACGAACTCGCCACCGTGGAAGGCCGCCTGGCCCAGGTCGTGAAGACCAGGGGCGATCTTGTCACCTTGCAGGTCTTCGCCGGCACCGAAGGCATCCCTACCAACGCGGAAGTGTCATTCCACGGCAATCCCCCCACCCTCAAGGTGAGCGAGCAACTTTCCGGGCGTTTCTTCAACGCTTACGGCCAGCCCATCGACGGAGGCCCGGAGGTGGAAGGCGAACTCAGGCAGGTCGGCGGCCCGTCGGTGAACCCCTACAAGCGCCGCCAGCCTTCCGAACTGATTCCTACCGGCATCGCGGGCATCGACCTCAACAACACCCTGGTTTCCGGGCAGAAGATTCCGTTCTTCGCCGATCCTGACCAGCCTTACAACCAGGTTATGGCGGATGTTGCACTGCGTGCGGATGTAGACAAGATAATCCTGGGCGGCATGGGCCTCAGCAACGACGATTACCTCTTCTTCCGCCACGCATTCGAAGGTGCGGGAGCCCTGGACAAGATAGTTTCCTTCGTGAACACTACCGAAGAGCCGCCCGTGGAGCGCCTGCTCATCCCGGATATGGCCCTGGCCGCCGCTGAATACTTCGCCGTGGACAAGAACGAGAAGGTGCTCGTGCTGCTGACGGACATGACGCTGTACGCAGACGCCCTGTCCATAGTGAGCAACCGCATGGACCAGATTCCTTCCAAGGATTCCATGCCTGGATCGCTCTACTCCGACCTCGCGAAGATTTACGAGAAGGCCGTGCAATTGCCTGACGGCGGCTCCATCACCATCATAGCGGTCACCACCCTGAACGACGGCGACATCACCCACGCCATTCCGGATAACACCGGATACATCACCGAGGGGCAGTTGTTCCTCCGTGCGGATTCCGACACCGGAAAGGTCATCGTGGACCCGTTCCGCTCCCTTAGCCGACTCAAGCAACTTGTGCAGGGCAAGAAGACCCGCGAAGACCATTCACAGGTAATGAACGCGGGCGTGCGCCTCTATGCAGACGCGCAGAACGCCAAGACCAAACTGGAGAACGGCTTCGACCTTTCCGACTACGATCTCCGCTGCCTGGATTATGCTAAAGACTATGCAGTGGAATTGCTCAGCATAGACGTCAATATCAAGATTGAAGAGATGCTGGATACGGCATGGAGGCTGTTTGCCAAGCATTTCAAGCCGGAAGAGACCGGCATAAAGCAGGTGTTGATTGATAAATACTGGAAGTAGATTCCTTCACTACGTTCGGAATGACATCCTATGCCTATTAAGTTCCAATATAACAAGACATCGCTGACGAACCTCGGAAAACAGTTGAAGGTGCGGCAGAGGGCGCTTCCTACCCTGAAGAACAAGGAGTCCGCCCTGCGCCTCAGCGTCATCCAGGCCAAGAAGGATTCGGAGCGGCTGGCGGCCGAACTGGAAGCCGCCATGAAGCGCTACGACTATCTTGCAGCGCTCTGGAACGAGTTCGAGCCCGGCCTTATCCGTATCACCGACATCGACCTCAAGGAAGTGAAGGTGGCCGGCATCAAATGCCCGCAGTTGGACGAGATCCACTACGAACTTGCGCCTTTCAACGCCTTCGTCAAGCCAGCCTGGTATGCCGACGGCGTGCGCATCCTCCAGGAACTCACCCGTCTGGGTCTGGAAAGCGAAGTTTATGAACAGAAACGCAAGATTCTGGACTTCCAGCGCAAGAAGACCACCCAGAAGGTAAATCTCTACGAGAAAGTGCAGATCCCGGGATATCAGGAGGCCATACTGAAGATAAAACGCTACATGGAGGATGAGGAGAACCTGAGCAAGGCCGCATCCAAGATAGTCAAAACGCGCCATGCGCTCGAAGAAGAGGAGGAAGCCGTATGATCGAGAAAATGACAAGATACTCCTTCATCCTGCTCAACGCCCAGGTGGATGCCCTGCTGGAACGTCTTCAGGAATTGGGGCTGGTGGATATTACCCGCAGCACCAAGGCCCTGGACGACACTTCCCGGCAGATGGTGGCCGATATCGAACTGATCAACGGCCTCATCCAGGGCTTGAAAAAAGCCAAAGTCCCTGAAGGCACGCAGGCAGAGCATATGGACGGCGATATAGTGCGCCTGGCCGGCGGCATGATAATGCGCTATTCCGACGACACCGTGGAACTACAGAACCTGCGCAAGGAACTGGAGGAGAAGCGGATTTGGGGCAAGTTCGACACGGAACTCCTGCAGAAACTTTCGGATGCCGGCGCTCCCGTGCATTTCCACAAACTGCCCAATAAGAAATTTAAGCCGGAATGGAGCGAAGAATATGCCCTTTCCGTGATTCATCAGGATAAGTCCGGCACATGGTTCGTGGTGGCCGGAGAAGATTCCCTGCCGGGAGCAATACCCACCCCCGATACCGATGCATCCCACCTGGAGAAGACTCTTCAGGAAAAAGAGCAGCATTTCCAGAAAGTGCTGAGCCGAATTGCAGGCGCCAGGGAACGCATTCCTGAACTGGAACAGAAGAAAACCGAACTTTGTTCCAAATTGGACCTTTATCTTGCCGAAGTGGCAGCCGTTCCTGCGGCGGAGAATACCATAGTTACCCTTGTGGGCTATGCTCCGGTGGAGGACGATTCAGCCATTTGCGCAGCGCTGGATGCTGCGGATGTCTTTTATATAAAAGAAGATGCAGCATTGGATGACGATCCGCCCATCAAACTGAAGAACAACAGGTTCGTGAAGATGTTCGAGTTGCTGACCGACATGTACGGCCGCCCGGCCTACAACGGTTTCGACCCGACACCGTTCATCGCCATCTTCTTCATGCTCTTCTTCGCCTTCTGCATGGGCGATGCGGGCTACGGGCTGCTGCTGATAGCGCTCGGCTTCGGATTAAAAAAGGCCCTTGGAGACATTTCTCCCCTGGTTATCACGCTCGGCGTGGCCACCACGGTGATAGGGTTCCTCTTCCATACCTTCTTCAGTATGGATATAGCCCAGTGGCAGGTCTTCGAGCCCGTCAAGGGTATTTTCCTGCCATCCAAGATAATGGGTTACGATGGCACTATGGTGCTTTCGCTAATCGTGGGCATTGTTCATCTCAGCCTTGCCATGATAATCAAGACCATCATGGCCACAAAGCAGAAGGGCTTCGTGAACTCCCTGGGCACCTGGGGTTGGACTCTGCTGGTTGTGGGCGGAGCGGCGATAGGCACTTTTGCACTGCTGGGTGTCATAGACAAGGGAGTCACCAAGATTGCGATCATAACTGTAGGAGTGCTTTCGGCTTTGGGCATTTTTATTCTCAATGACCCCCATCGCAATGTGTTTGCGAACATCGGAAGCGGCCTCTGGGAAACATACAACGGCATAACCGGCCTGCTTGGCGACGTCCTCAGTTATCTCCGCCTATATGCCCTCGGCCTTGCCGGATCAATGCTCGGCAAAGCGTTCAACGACATAGGGCTTATGGTGCTCGGAGATGGCCGCAACATAGCCATGTGGGTGTTCTTCATTATAATCATACTTCTCGGGCACACATTGAACATAGCCATGGCAGCCCTTGGAGCGTTCGTTCATCCCCTGCGACTCAACTTCCTTGAGTTCTTCAAGAACTCCGGATATGACGCTGCGGGCCGCATTTTTAATCCGTTAAAGAAGTAAACAAAACAAAATCATAACATTATGGAACTAATTTTAGGTTACATCGGACTTGGCTGCGTACTTGCACTTGCAGGTATAGGCTCCGCCATCGGAACAACAATCGCCGGCAATGCAGGCGAAGGCGCTCTTAAAAAACGCCCGGAAAAATCCGGTCTCTACATGGTGCTTTCCGCACTTCCCGCAACCCAGGGCATCTACGGATTCGTGGCGTTCTTCATCTTCCGCGGAATGGAGAACCCTGCAACCGTATTCGGCATGGGTGTCTTCGTGGGCCTCGTATGCATGCTTTCCGCTATCCGCCAGGGCCAGGTTTGCGCCAACGGTATAGTAGGCATAAGCCAGGGCCACGACAATGTATTTGTGCAGACACTCATCTACGCTGCCCTTCCTGAATTCTATGCTATCCTTGGACTCGTAGGTGCCGCATTCGCATGAAACGCAGGGACTTCCTCAAATCGGCTGGACTTATTGCCGCCGGCACTGCCCTCACTGGGCAGAGCGCTTCCGCGAAGGCTGTTTTCGGCACCGCAGCACCCGCTGACGGCGACCTCAACAGCCTGGAGATTCCCATCAAGCATCTGCATCCAAGCATAGACAAGCCCATCAGCGTCATAGTAATAGGCGCCGGCAGCCGCGGCCGAACCTATTCCCGCTATGCCGAAATGTTTCCGCAGGGAATGAAGGTAGTTGGCGTATCCGACATCCTTCCCCATCGCGTCAAGTTCCTGGGGGACAAGCACAACGTGGCCCCTGAAATGCGTTTCGGGCACTTCCGCGAGGTGTTCGCCTCCGGCAAGAAGCTGGCTGACGCCGTGCTTATCTGCACCCCGGACGACCGCCATTACGAGCCCTGCATGAAAGCACTCTCTCTCGGCTACGATGTGCTTCTGGAGAAGCCTTGCGCCCAGACTGAGAAAGAATGCCGGGATATAGTCGCCCAGGCCAAGAAATACAAGCGTATGGTAGCCGTATGCCACGTGCTGCGCTACTCCCCTTACTTCATCGCGATGAGGCAGGTGCTGCGCAGCGGAGTCATCGGAGATATAGTCAGCATCCAGCACATGGAGCCCATCCAGTATGCCCACATGGCGCACTCATACGTGCGCGGCAACTGGCGCAATTCCAAGGAAACCACTCCTATAATACTTGCTAAGTCCTGCCACGACCTGGACATGCTCCGCTGGCTAATCGATAAGCCATGCAAAACCATAGTCGCCGACGGCAGCCTGCATCTTTTCAAGGCGGAGAACGCCCCGGAAGGCGCGCCCATGAAATGCACCGACGGGTGCCCCCACGAGGCCACCTGCCCTTATTCCGCAATCGATATCTACGTCCGCAGGAAGGCCCACCTCGGAGTATTCGACCTCAACGGCAACAGGGATCCCGAATTCATAATGCAGAGGCTGAAAGACCCTGCATATGATAGTTATGCACGCTGCGTCTATCACTGCGACAATGACCAGCC
>JAFZIX010000058.1 GCA_017554135.1 Bacteroidales bacterium
CAGGAAGTAAGCAAAAGCATCGAGCCCATCCTGGAAGACCCTACCGGAACCATCGTGCTGGACTGCAAGGAGATGTCGTATATCTCCAGCTCCGGGCTGCGCATCTTCCTTACCATCCGCAAGGCTGCCGCTGCCAAGGGAGGCCATGTGATTGTCAAGGATATCAGTAACGAAATCCGTCAGGTCTTCATGATGACCGGCTTCCTCAATCTGTTCGAGATTCAGTAAGGTTTATGATCCGTAGGACAACCCGTTTTCCCGCAGGTTCAGAAGGCTTAACTGAATATCACGCCACCTTACAGGTCCCGGACGTTTTCCTCTCCTTTGACGGTCAGCTCGAAGCCATTCTCAAGGCTTATTCTGACTTTTTGGTGGGGAAGACCGTCCTTTTCCGCCGTTTCTTCCTGAGCGATCCTGCCAATCAGGAAATGCGGCTGAAAGACCGGCTCAAAGACTTCCCGGACGCCGCCACTTCCATCATCGGCCAGCCTCCGCTGGACGGAACCAAAATTGCGGCCTGGGTGTACGCTGTGGGGGGCGGTGAATACAAGGCGGGCGTTTTCTCCCACAATGGATACAAGCATTTGTGGACCGGAGGGATGCGTTCCTGCAAAGCCGGTCCGGAGGCCCAGACGGAAGCTCTTTTCAATGAATACGACGCGTTCCTGGCGCAGAATGGGATGGATGTGGCCGGCAACTGCCTGCGCACCTGGCTGTTTGTCCGGGATGTGGACACCCACTACGGCGGGGTGGTAAAAGGGCGCAGGGACTATTTCGGCCGCATCAGCCTCACTCCGGATACCCATTTTATCACCAGCACGGGGATTGCCGGCTTCAGCGCCAGCCCCGAGCTTCTGGTCCGGATGGACGCCTATTCGGTAAACGGCCTTAAGCAGGAGCAGATCCGGTATCTCCACGCTTATGACTATCTTAGCCCTACGGCTCTGTACGGCGTTACTTTCGAGCGGGGTACGTCCGTTACATACGGGGACCGCAAGCATGTGTTCATTAGCGGAACCGCCAGCATCGACAGGGCCGGCCAAGTGCTGCACGAAGACGCCCCCGCGATGCAGGCGGAACGGATGCTGGAGAATGTCAATGCTTTGCTGAAAGAAGCCGGTGCAGCATTCGGCGACATCGTCTACAGCATTGTATATCTGAGAGATGCCGCCGATTACCCCTGTGTCCGTTCTGTTCTTGAGCGCGAATGTCCCGGATTGGATCCCATTTATGTCCTTGCCCCCGTGTGCCGGCCTGCGTGGCTGGTAGAGATGGAGTGCATGGCCATTAACGGGCAGGGAGACCCTTCCTTCGCGTCCTTCTGAACGGCTGGTGGAGGTGAGCGCTCCATATTTCCGTGATACGTCTAGGAAACCGAGTTTACTAATACCTTGATAATGAGGTTATTATAGGTAATAGAGTTTCCCTGCGTAGACTTGCTTTTTTGCATTTTTCTGCGTAACTTTCTGCGTAAGTTTTAAAGGTTCGAGAGTTATGGCAGTTAAATTTTATCTTGAGTCAAGAGCCAGCAAGCGCACGGGTGAAAGCGCTATCCGCGCATCCTTTTCAATCAAGGGTGTGACGCTTATTACCACCACCGGTATCTCCATCAATGAGGCGAACTGGTACGTTGACCACGCGGATGAAGAGAAGAACAAGAATGGGAGACGGAAGTACGCCGAGGATTATAAGAATACCAAGAAGCAATCCTGTGACGACATCAATTTGCTGCTTAAAAAAATCAGGCTGCATTTTGATGAGTGGGAGCTCTCGTTGGAGGATAAGCCCACAAAGGAGGAGATAAAGCAGCATCTGAGAAAGGCCCTGTCCAAGAAGGAGCCGGAGAAGACGATTCCGGTGAAGGTGAAGCGTGTCAGCTTCCTTGAGCGCCTGGATGAATTCACCACCGAGGAAAGCGCAGCTAATGGCTGGGCCTACTCTACTCTACAGATCTGGAAGACCTTCAAGAAGCACCTGATTGAGTTTGACCCCAAGGTCAAGTTTGAAACCTTCAACGAGTCCGGGATCAACCGGTTTGTCATCTTCCTCCGTAACCAGAATCTGGAGGAGAAGAGTGTCCTCAAGCACTTCAGTAATCTGCGCTGGTTCCTGTACTGGGCCATCCGTAAGGGATACACTCAGGAAGACACCATCAAGCGTTACCGGCCCAAGATTAAGGTCCTGCAGAAGCCGGTTATCTTCCTGACCAAAGAAGAGCTGCTGCAGCTGTACAACTTCAAGATTCCCGGCAATGGTGTCAAGGTGAAATTGCTTAATGATGAAGATAAGGAAGAAGAGCAAACGCTCACTGAAGCTGGCGCTTTAGTTAAAACCCGTGACCTGTTCTGCTTCTGTGCATTCACTTCCCTTCGCTATTCCGATATGGCGGCATTGAAGCGAACGGACATTGATGGCGATACGATGTACATCACCACCCAGAAGACCAATGACCGACTGCCCATCAATCTGAACAAGTACGCCAAGGAGATCCTGGCTAAGTATGAGAATAAAGAATTCCCAGACAACCTGGCCCTGCCTGTCATCTCGAACCAGAAGATGAACTCTTATCTAAAGACCCTGTGTGATCTGGCCGGAATTCATACGCCAGTTACAGTTGTATGCATCAGAGGTGGGAAAAGAGTAGAAACCACAAGACCCAAAGGCAAATTGATTGGAACCCATGCAGGTCGCCGTACCTTCATCTGCTTTGCCCTCTCCAGCGGTATTCCGCCGCAGGTGGTGATGAAATGGACAGGCCACTCAGACTACAAGGCAATGAAACCATACATAGATATTGCCGAGAAGACCAAGGCCGATGCCATGAA
>JAFZIX010000059.1 GCA_017554135.1 Bacteroidales bacterium
TACGCAGGCACATGGTATCCCACCTATGTCCATGTGAGCGCTACCGTTCACAAAGATGGCGGTTACACCCAGTTCAAGGTCGAGGGGTATGATGGATACATCTCCCTCTCCAGCGCTCCTTCTTCCATGTTCGCCGATGCCTCCGGCACCAGTTGGGGCGAGGGCAACGAGGTGGAGATCCTCGGTTACTACACCGGTTGGGAGAGCAAGAACAGTTATCACCAGTTGATTGCTGTCAGTGTTACGGGTAAGGCTACCTACACTCCTGTCGAGGCTGCTGTCGCCGGCGACGATGTGTTCATCGCAGCCAACGTTGCCCACGACAAGCAGGTTACCAACGGCAACGCCTTCACCAACCCGATAGTGGTGGGTGACGCATCCTTCTCCTTCCTCGGAGGTGGCAACAACGGCAAATACTATGATGCAGGTACAGCCGCCCGTATGTACAAGGATGGTTCTCTCGAGATAAAATCTTCTAAGCCTATCATCAAGATCGAGTACCTCTTTGCGCCGAAGGACAACAATGGCACATACAATCCTGTTGAGGCAGACCTCAGCAAACTCTTCACCGTCGGTGAGTGCTCATGGAACGCTGACAAGAATATCCTCACCTGGACAGGAAAGGCAATGGAGGTCGTCCTTGCCTATCCTCTCACTTCCGGCCATTATCGTTTCCAGCAGGTGGGTGTGACTTATGGCCAGGACGTTGAGCCTCGTCTCTCCGCCAGCCCCCAGACTCTTACCGCTACCGCGGAGGATGTTTCCGCCAAGTTCAACATTCAGTCGAACACAGCATGGACGATCACCAGCGATAAGGAAGATTTCGTAGTGCGTCCGAGTTCCGGCGAGGGCGATGCAGAGATCACCGTAGTTTTCCCGAAGAATACTTCCACGCAGAATGAGGTTGTTGCCAAATTCACCATTTCTGCAGCTTCGGTTCAGGATGTGGTGGTTACACTCACCCAGGCCAAGGCAGTCGATACCAGCCAGGCAACCGACCTCGCGACCATCACCGCCATCACCACGGCTAATACCGAGGTTGATATCATTGCAGCAACCGTAGCAGCGGTTACCACCAAGGGATGCATCATCAGCGACGGCACCAACCATGTTTATGTCTACAAGAACGGAGATCCCGGAGTCGCAATCGGCGACGTCATTAATGTAAAGGGTAAGATAGGAGCCTATAACAACGGATTGCAGGTGGGAAGCCCTACTATCACCAAGACCGGAGTTACCGCCGAGCCTCGTTATGGCCAGCCTGTCGATATCTCCGAATCCTATGCCACCTATTCAAATGCGAACAAGCATGCTGCATATGTTACGTTCGTGGCTACCCCCAAGAAGTCCGGAAACTATACCAACCTGTACTTCGAAGGTGGAGATTCCCCTTATGCCTCTTTCGTAAATGCAGCCAGTTCGCTTTATGAAGGAATGGAAATGGGTGCCAAGTATCGCTTCACTGGTTTCTATACCGGAAAGGCTTCGGCTTATCATCAGGTGGTCTATGTCTCAATGGAAAAGATCGGTGATGCCGCTCCTGAACTGAAAGTCGCAAAGAATCAGATTGATGTTGCGGCAACTGCAACCAGCACCCAGATCAGCGTCACGGCGAATGTTGCCTGGACCGCTACCGTCACTGGCGGAAATGCCACCCTTGCAGGTGCTAACGGCACGACCGGCACTACCATAAATGGTAATGGCAACGGCACAGTTGGAGTATCTTTCGCAGCCAACGAGGACACCGAGAACGCCAAGGAATACAAGGTTGTTCTCAGCGGTGAAGGCGTTTCTTCCGTCGAGGTCATTATTATTCAGGCCAAGGCTACTGCCCAGGGTGGTGGCGGCTCCACTGGCTCATGGGTGCGTGTCACCAGCGTGGACCAGATTACATCGGGAACCTACATAATCGGTTATGAGGCAGAAGCCAATTCTGGAATAATCGTTCCTTTGCGTTCCGATGCAGCTGGCGCAAAGACATCTGCAAATGGTATTCTTAATACTGGAACCACAGGTGGAACCACTTCCGATGCCGGAACCATCAATATGGCAACCATTACCGACACCAAGGCATATGAAGTCGGCATGGGGCCCAGCGCATCGGTCAGCGGAGCCAAGAATATCAAACTTGGAGAACTTGGTCTCGTAGGGGCTCCTGCAGCAAAGAACACCGCCAGGCTATACACTGAGGACTGCGCCAATACTGCCTACGTCATTACCGCGAAGGACAATGATACCTTCCAGTTTTATTGCGCTGCAGGAAAGAGCGGTGACAACGAGTACTGCTACCTCCAGTACAACACCGGCAGCCCCCGTTTCTGCAATTATACCGGTGGCCAGAAGAATCCGGTCATCTACAAGTACGTGGCTGCTGAATAAATGCTCCTGCATCTGCCCAGACGTATATTCTTATTGCCAGTGGCAGCGCTCCTCGCGCTGTCACCGGCATTGATTTCGTGTAGCGGTCTGGACCAGAAAGAAGATGCAACTCCTCCGACCGTAATGGTAGAAGAGGGAAAGGAGTATCTGAACCAGCAGGGAGAGGACGTCTTCATCTTCGTCACATCCAAAACCGACTGGGTGCTGAAACTCAGTTACGACGGCGAAACGGCTGAATGGGCGTCGCTGACCAATTATTCCGGCACGGGCGACTCCGGAGCCCAACTCCTTACTTGCAAGGCCAATCCCAAAGAAACCGAAAGGGCCGTTACCCTGACAGTATATGACAAGTACGGCACTGCCTCCGTCGATATCTTCCAGAAGGGTCTCAAGAGCGACGAGCCGGCCAGCGTCCGCAAGGGTACTCCCACCGCTACGGCTAAATGGCTCGAACTTCCTGCGACAAATGCCTCCGACGGCATGGATTTCTACCATCATCCCATGACGGTGGACGGCAAGAAAAACAGGAATTATTCCTACTACTTTGATTATGACGCCCGCGTTTCCGTATGGGTGGCATATCCGCTCAACAGCGCACTTATCGGCGGGTCGGGAACGCGCAGCGATGCATGGGCTGCCGATCCTCTGATGCCAGCAACAGATCAGGCTCTCATCGCCGCCGGCAATTACAAAGGCCTTTCAGGGATGAACCGGGGGCATCAGATTCCCTCGGCCGACCGCTATCGCCCCCTGGCGAACAAGGAAACTTTCTACGGCACCAACATGACTCCCCAACTTGGAACCTTCAACTCCGGTGTCTGGGCCAAATTGGAAGACCGTGTCCGCGCATGGGCGAAGTCCTGCGACACTCTTTATGTGGTTACCGGATGTGTGGTCGAGCCCCGTTATGGAGTCGCATCGGATAATGCGGGTAAAAGGGTTATAGCGCCCGGTGCCTATTACAAAGCCGTTTTGAGGTATAACAAGAATAGCACCTTCGGGCATTCAGGCTACAACGCATGCGCGGTTTATCTGGAACACAATGCCGAGAACGCAAGCCGTTCGGTAAACCGCAGCATGGCAATGTCCATCCGTGAACTTGAGCGCAAAACCGGAGTGGACTTCTTCGTTAATCTCCCTGCGCTGGTAGGCGCCCAGGTGGCTGAAACCATCGAAACGGAAGATCCTGCAACGTTGTCTTATTGGTGGTCAACAAATTAACAATCAAACTGAAATGAAAAAGTCTCTTTTGACAATACTTCTCATCACTCTGGCCTTCACGGCCGCATTCGCCCAGGGAAATGGCCGGACAAGCCGCGTGATAGGTTTCTACAATCTTGAGAACTTATTCGATACCTACCACGACGAGGGTAAGAACGATTACCAGTATCTGCCTGACGGGCAGAATGAATGGACGGAGGCGAAATATACCAAGAAACTCCACAATATGGCCACCGTCATCAAGGCCATGAAGGAAGACAACGGCCGGTGGCATGCGATTCTGGGCGTGAGTGAAGTGGAAAACCGCCACGTGCTCGACGACCTGGTGAACCAGCCCGAGATTGCCGAGGCAAATTACCAGATAGTGCATTATGACAGCCCTGACCGCCGTGGCGTGGACGTTGCACTTTTCTATAAGCCTGAATTGTTCCAGATGCTTGCAAGCGAGGCTATCCCTTTCACCTTCGACGGTTCTGAAATTGACTTCAGCGCCTGGACCGCCGATGAGAAGAAAGACTTCTGCACGCGCGACGTGCTGATGGTGAGGGGCTTGCTAGACGGCGAGATGTTCGCCTTCTTCGTCGCCCACCTTCCTTCCCGTCTTGGCGGCAAGGGCGCCGATCTGCGTCCTCGCGGTGCGGAAATAATCTACAAGAGAGCCATCGAACTCCAGAATGAATTTCCCGGCATCAAGATAGTGGTGATGGGGGATATGAATGATAATCCGTCTGATCCGAGCATGGTTAAATTCATGCATGGAAAGGAAAAGATCGACGAGGTGGGCCCCGTGGATTTCTTCTCTCCTTTCCTCAGCATGCTCAAGGCCGGGTACAGTTCGCTCTATTATCGCGGTGAGACCAACATATACGATATCATCCTCGTGAACAGTAATCTTGTAAACGTTACCGACGGCACATATGCCATAAGGCCGATAGTCAAGAATAAGTTCTACGGACGCATTTTCAAAAAACCTTTCATGACTCAGCAGAAGGGTCAGTACAAGGGAACTCCGTTCCGCACGTTCTCGGGCGGAGCCTTCGTGGGAGGGTATTCCGACCACTATCCTACATACATAGTCGTTACCAAGTAGTTATTGATGCAATATGCGAAAATTGATAATCTTTTTTATAGCCCTGCTCGCTTCGGCAACCATCTTCGCACAAGATGGCCCCACCGGAGGAGTCAAGGGTACGGTTATCAGCCGAAACGACCGTCAGCCGGTTGAAAATGCGAAGCTGATATTGTACCGCGGAGCGGCCCAGGTGGCGGAAGCCACATCCTCGGCAGATGGAACGTTCCTTATCGGGAACCTCGCCGACGGCATGTATTCCCTTGTCATCGAGGCCCCGGACTACCTGCAGCAGCAGGTGGGAGTGACCGTGAATGACGGATACGTCAAGAATATGTTCAACCTGTCGCTTTCGGGAGTCCAGAAGGCCGAGGAACTTGATGATGCCGCCTCCAGCGAATTCGATATGGATGACAGCGGGTTCAACGACAATTCTGCCGTATTGTTCGATTCCAACGACATCTTTTCCAACATCGTGGGATTCGGTTTCTCTTCCGTGCGCTTCAAGCAAAGGGGATATAACAGCGAATCGCAGGAGGTTTACCTTGCCGGAGTCAAGTTGAATGATGCGCTGACCGGATACGGCCCGTTCTCACTCTGGAGCGGCCTGAATGAGGCGATGCGCAGCAAGGATACTTCGGTGGGCATGGATGCAACCGATTACACCATAGGCGGATACAACGGCACTACCAATATCGACGGCACAGCATCTGCGGTGCGCAAGGGCCTTCGCGGGAGCGTGCTCACCAACAGCACCCTCTATCGCCTCAGGCTCATGGCCTCATACGCCACCGGAGTCATGGATAACGGATGGGCATTTGCAGCCAATGTCAGCGCCAGACTTGGTGGAAACGACTGGATCGACGGTGTATACTACCGTTCCTTCGCCTACTACCTCGCCGCCGACAAGTACTTCGGCGATGCCCATAAACTGAGCGCGGTTTTCTTTGCCACCCCCGGTGAGCGAGGCGCGCAAAATGCTTCTACCCAGGAGGTTTATGAACTGGTAGGCACCAACATGTACAACTCCAACTGGGGTTACCAGGATGGCAAGGTGCGCAATGCCCGCGTCCGCAAGACAAATGAGCCCATCGCCTTCCTCAAATACGATTACACTCCGTCCGATAAGTTTAATCTGACTGCGACCCTGTTGTATCGCTTCGGAAGCAACGGCTACACTGCCCTCGACTGGTACGATGCCCTGGATCCCAGGCCGGATTATTACCGCAACCTGCCCTCTTATTTCTACATGACCAACTCCGATTACGGTCGGGCCAACTTCATGAAGTATGCGGCGGCGCAGGAAGTCTGGTCGCATCCTTCCGACTATCCCAATACGGTCCATATCAACTGGGACCGCCTCTATAACGTGAACCGTCAGAACCAGGAGGCTTACGGCGCCCGCTCCAAGTATGTGCAGGAAGAGCGTCACATAGATCAGAGGGATCTCAATTTCGTGCTCGACGGCAAATGGCGTCCCCATGATTGGGTGACCTTCGTGGGTGGCGGTCAACTCAAGTACAACCGCACGCACTACTACAAGAACCTGGCGGATATGCTGGGCGGATCATACTACCTGAACATCGACAACTTTGCCGAAAGGGAATTCGGTTCCGAGGCCTACAAACTTCAGAACGACCTTGATTACTTCCTTTCGCATGCCGGCCAGCCTGAGATCCTTCACGAAGGAGACACTTATGGCTACGATTACATGGCCAACGTCCGTTCTCTCAACATTTGGGGCAATATGATCCTCACGTTCGGCAACCTCAGTGCCAGTTTCGGCGGGCGCGTCGGACTTACCGGGCTCTGGAGGGAAGGTCTTGTGCGCAAAGGCCTCTTCCCCGGAACCAGGAGCGAGGTGGAGGCGATGAACAAGCGTTACGGCACTTCCATCGAGCCTGTTATCGATCCTCTTACAGGCGGGGAGGTTACATCGTACGGCCGTTCAAGGACCGTCATCAAGCCCACCGGTGCCGTCAAGGCAAATCTCAACTATGTTATCGGAGGAAATATGAGGGTTTATGCCAATGCCGGTTATTTCCGTGATGCACCCACCTTCAACCAGTCCTTCGTATCTGCCCGTACCCGCAACACCGTTACCCCCGGGCTCACAAGCATCAAGTCGTTGTCCTACGATCTTAATTGGCAGTATTCCGGCGGCGGTTACAACGCCCGCGTTTCTGCATATTACACCAAGATATGGGACCAAAGCAAGGTCATGAGTGCCTACGACGACATCCAGAACGCATTCTCGAACTATGTGCTTACCGGCATTGACGAGCGCCATTACGGCTTGGAGATGGGATTCAAGGTTCCCACTCCGGTCCCCAACCTGTTTGTGCAGGGCGCTGTTTCTGCCGGAAGGGCCGAATATATTTCCACCCCGATGATGACTCAGACCATCGACAACAGCGCCGAGCCCGTCAGTTTCAGCGGCCAGACTACCATCCCTGTCAGTTACTGGGCGCAGAGTCCTGTTTACGAGAAAGATGCTGCAGGCAATCCGACAAGTCAGATAAAGCGTTACCAGAAGCATTATGTGCCGTCCACGCCTCAAATCGCCACTTCCCTCGGTTTGAACTACAGTATTAACTACTGGTTCATCGAGGCGGACCTTCAGTATTTCGGAGAATCCTATCTCGACATGAACCCTCTGTACCGCACCGACTTCGCTACGGCCGGTCCCGACGGCATCATTACTCCCAAGGAGATCGAATATATGACTTCCCAGGAGAAATTCGACCCTGTGTTCCTGACGAACATTTCGGTCGGAAAGAGTTGGTACATCCAGTATAAGTATCAGTTGGGATTCTCTCTCAATGCACGCAACCTCCTGAACAACACTTCTGTCAAGACAGGTGGCTACGAGCAGACCCGAATGGTGGATAATACCGTTTCCAAAGAACAGTACTACAAGTTCGACCCCAAGTATTTCTATATGGCGGGATTCAACTATATGCTTAACATTTATTTCAGATTCTAAGGCCATGAAAAAGTTATTTATCACATTCGCCGCAATTGCGGTCGCTGTTTCCTGCCAGAGTCTGATCGAGGAATGGCAGCCGGTGCTTGGAAGCCCCAGTGAACCTGCCGATGAAGTTCTTGTGAACTACGACTCACGCGTCACTCACACCATAGCCCAACTAAAAGCCATGTATACCACCTCCAAAACCCCCGTCAAGATAGAGGAGAGCGTATGGATTAAGGGGCAGGTGATTTCTTCCGACCGCACGGGCAACGTCTATCGCGAACTTTACATTCAAGATGAATCCGGAGTGCTCGATGTCAAGGTCGGCCGCAGTTCCATGTATTCCGATTATCATCTGGGCCAGTGGATCTACATCTATTGCACAGGATTGACCCTCGGTGAGTATGACGGCACGCTTCAACTTGGTGTGAAGTCCGACACGAGCGGGCCCAATGCCGATTATGAGGTTGCATACATCGATACCCAACTTCTCATAGACACCCACATATTCAAAGGAGCCATTGCAGAAAGAATCCTCCCCATCGAGGTTACTCCCGAGCAGATAAAGGCTGCCGTTGCAGTGGGAAGGCAGTCTCCGCTCTGGGGCCGTTATGTCTATGTCAAGGACCTTGTGTATGGCTGCAATACCGGCCGCTACACCCACGTGAACGAGAAGGTGTTCTTCTTCATATATAAGGATCCCAATGCGAAGGATAAGAAAGCATCCACGAACCGCTTCTTCTTCTCCGACGGCACCTATAGCGTAAACCGCTGGGCTATAACCAAGAACCGTATGTCCACCTACCTCAAGGAAGGGCGTTTGGATAAGGGATTCGACTGGGCCGCGGACGGCGCTTCGAGCAATGACCGCTACGACGATCCTCTCGGAGAGGGTATAGAAGCAAACCTGAAGGCCTATTCTGAGGAACAGCTGGCACTCGGACACGCGCTGACAGATGCGGAGAAGGCGGCTTATCGCCAGTCTGTCCGGGACGAAGTCGTACGCAACGCTTCCGCGCAGTCTCTGAGTCAGTATTTCCTGCTTTCCAACAATCAGGAAATCGCTGTCCGTTCGAGCGGATATTGCCGTTTTGCCGACAAAGTCATTCCCGCCGCCATACTGGGCCGCAATGATTATGAGAATCCATCCGTGCAATATGCGCATAATCCGGCCTGCGTGCTTGGCCTTATCAATCTATACACATCTTCTTCGGGCGACACGCCCCAGATTACATTCGTAGAAGATCCTACGGAGGAACTTTCGGCAGCCATGTCTTACGTGCCGGCATCGGATGTCAACGCCGATTACACCCTGAAAGAGGGTTACAAGACAGTATCTATAAACAGGGTTCTCTCATACGACCGCAAGGATATGAACGGAACCGACCATGGTAGAGTTGAATAATGAAAAAGAGTTTATTAATTGTATTTGCGTTCGTTCTTATGCTCGCATCCTGCCGCACCAATCCTTTCCTCACAGAGTGGGACACCCCCTATGGGATTCCTCCCTTCGATAAGATAAAGGTTTCCGATTATATCCCCGCCATCAAGGCAGGTATCGAGCAGCAGCAGGCTGAAATCGATGCCATCACCGCCAATGAAGAGGCCCCCACTTTCGAGAATACCATCGCTCCGCTGGAACTCTCCGGGAGTATCCTCGCCAAGGTCAGCGGCGTCCTGTACAACGTGGCTGAGACCGACCGCAGCGACGCCCTCGACAAGGTAGTCGAGGAAGCCATCCCCCTGATGAGCGCCCACGAAGACAATATCTCTTTCAATAAGGCTCTGTATCAGAGGGTTGCCGCCGTTTACCACGGGGATCAGAGCGGCCTTACCCGCGAGCAGCAGATGGTGCTGAAGAAGCACTTCGAGGGCTTCGAGCGTGAGGGTATCGGCCTGCCGGAAGAGAAGCAGGAGCGCCTCAAGGAGATCAACGCCGAGATTGCGTCCAAGACTCAGGTAATTGGCAACCATATCCTTGCGGAGAGCAATGCATTCAAGGAGAAGTTCGGTTTCAGCGTGAGCGCCTATCCGGATAAGATGACCACCACCGCAGACCGCGATCTGCGCAAGCAGTATTATGAGGCCTACACCACCCGCGGCCACAACGGCAACGAGAACGACAACGCCCTGCTGGTGATCGAGGTGCTGCGCCTGCGCCAGGAGAAGGCCAAGTTGCTGGGCTTCCCGAATTCCGCGACCTACACCCTCGACAACAAGATGGCACACGACCCTGCCACCGTGGATAACTTCCTCACCGGTATCATGAAAGCCTCCACCGCCAAGGCGCGCGAGGAGATTGCCGATATGCAGAAGGTCCTCGACGAGGATGTGGCCGCCGGCGTGCTGCCTGCCGGCTCGAAGATCGAGCCTTGGGACTGGTGGTACTATGCCGAGAAGGTCCGCAAGATCAAATACGACCTCGATGATGAGGCGGTGAAGCCTTATTTCCAGAAGGATTCCGTCCGCAACGGCATCTTCGCGGCCGCCAAGTGGCTCTACGGCGTGAATGCTGAGTTGCTCGAGGGCGTGCCCGCATATAATAAGGAGTGCGTCCAGACCTGGAAACTCACCTACGACGATGGCTCGCTCATCGGCATCTTCACCACCGACTATCTGCCCCGCGACAGCAAGCGCGGCGGCGCGTGGATGAACAACATCCGCGAGCAGAGTGTCATCCCCGGCCCGAACGGGGATCCCATCGACGTACGCCCTATCATCGTGAATGTGGGCAATCTTGCCGAGAATATGAACGTGGATCAGGTGCAGACCGTCTTCCACGAATTCGGCCATGCCCTGCACGGGCTTCTGACCAAGTGCCACTACGCTTCCGTGAGCGGCACCGCCGTCACCCGCGACTTCGTGGAGATGTTCAGCCAGTTCAACGAGAACTGGGCCTTCCAGCCGGAACTGCTCGAGAAGTATGCCCGCAATGCAGAGGGCGAGGTGATTCCCGCGGAACTTGTAGAGAAAATCAACAACTCCCTCAAGTTCAACCAGGGCTTCATGACCACCGAACTTGCCGCAGCATCGCTGCTGGATCTGAAGTGGCATGAGATGGCGGATATCCCCGAGGATATCACCACCCGCGAGGCGGCTACCGAGTTCATTGATGCATTCGAGGCGCGGCTGGCGGAGAAAATCGGCCTGAACCCCGAGATTACCTATCGCTACCGTTCGACTTACTTCAACCACATCTTCTCCAGCGGCTACAACACCGGTTACTACGGCTATCTATGGAGCGAGGTGCTGGACAAGGATGCCTTCAGCATCTTCGAGGCCTCTCCTAATGGCCCGTTCGACCTTGAACTTGCCAAGAAGTTTAAGGAAACCTTCCTGGAGAAGGGCGGCAGCGAGGAACCCATGATTCTTTACAAGAGTTTTGCAGGCCGCGAGCCTGACTCGGATGCATTCCTGCGTGGCAGAGGACTGAAGTAGTATTTGTTTAATCCATAATGAAATCCCGCTACTATCTTTCTGTTTGTTCGCTGTTTGTATTAATAGTGCTAATGCCATCGTGCTTGAAGAGCAAATCCTCATGGCAAGATTATGGTGATTACTATTCATTTGATGAAGGATTTCGTTTCGATGGAGAAGAATATCACAAGGAATTATACATAAACTGGATTCCTGCGTCGAATCGCAGACTTTTCCTTTTAGCCGTTGCTGATTCGATTATGACAATGCATTATTCATCATGGCGTCTGTCATCAGAACCGCGTGGTGGTCATTATGCATATTTGATGTTTGATTTAGTTATTGATTCGTGTTTATTTAGGAACGATAGAAAGTGGAAAATGGTGCGTATGGATTCCTTGCATAATGCCAGTTTTGTTTTCGATGACGAGCCTATTGGCGTTGTTCAACTTGATAGTGACTTCTTCCCACCGGATTGGTATAGTTGTGATATTCAAGGATGGATATCTTTTTCCATTGGAGATGTTGTCAAAGAGTATAAAGATAATAATTTAAGGTATTATAAATGCCCGGAGTGTTTGTTTGAATTTGAACTAACTGGCCCGGATA
>JAFZIX010000060.1 GCA_017554135.1 Bacteroidales bacterium
ATGCTTCCCCGCTGGCATACTGCAGCCCCCATTCTTCGACGTGGAGGCCGACGATGCACAGAACTACGGCGCCATAGGTGGCGTGATAGGCCACGAGATGAGCCACGGCTTCGACGACCAGGGCCGTCTCTTCGACAAGAACGGCAACATGACCAACTGGTGGACGGATGAGGACGATGCCAAGTTCCGTGCAAAGGGCGCAGTTCTTGTGAAGCAGTTCGACGAGGTTGAGATCCTCCCCGGTCTGCACGCCAACGGACAGTATACCCTCGGTGAGAACATCGGCGACCATGGCGGACTCAGCATTGCCTATACCGCTATGGAGAATGCCATCGCCGGCAAGGAGCCCGGCCTCATCGACGGTTTCACCCCCGCACAGCGCTTCTATATCTCCTATGCCACCGTGTGGGCACAGAACATCACCGACGAGGAGAAAGCGCGCCTGACCAACCTGGATGTACACTCTCTTGCGGAGAACCGCGTAAACGTTTCCGTCCGCAACTTCGACACCTTCTTCAAGGCATTCGATATCAAGGAAGGCGATCCTATGTTCCGTCCGGAAGAAGAGCGTGTCCACATCTGGTAGTTTCATAGCGTCCAAACTTCGTTTCAAAGGAAGGCTGGCAGTGATTTCCATCGCTGTCTCCTTCTTTGTAATAGTTCTCTCCCTCGCAATTTCCTCCGGCTTCCGGAAGGAGATTCGCGGGGGAGTCTCCAAACTTACCGGGGATATCCAACTTACATCCCCTTCCGCCAACGATTACGGCAGCGACATCTGCATCAATGCCGATCCTTCTTTTATGGAGGAAATCGGCCGCCGCAAGGGAATAGAGGCCGTGACTCCGGTCATCTACCGCGCCGGTATCCTCCAGAACGGCGAAGACCTGCAAGGCGTGCTTTTCAAGGCAGTTCCCTCGAACGATAGCATCCCCCTGCAGATAAGCATCCCCCGCAGCCTTGCGAGGACCCTGCGTCTTTCCGAAGGGGACCAACTCCGCGGCTACTTCATCGGAGAACGGGTGCAGGTGCGCAAATTCACCGTCAGCAGCATCTACGAGGGCATTACCGACAATTCCGGCAGTCCGGTGGTGATGGCTTCCTACGAGGATATCCGACGCATCAACGGCTGGGACGAGGGGAAGGCTTCCGCGCTGGAAATCACCCTTTCAGACCGCTTCCGCGAGAGGGCGGCGGAGAAGATAAAGGCGGTGGAACTGGCAGGGTTCGCATACGGCAGGGCGGAGGATGAAGACGATCCCACCCTCGCCGTGGCGGCGGTCGACAAGTATTACAACCTCTTCGACTGGCTGGACCTGATAGACTTCAACGTGCTGGTAATCCTGCTCCTGATGGTGCTGGTGGCGGGCTTCAACATGATATCCGGCCTGCTCATATTCCTCTTCCGCAATATCCCTACCATAGGCACGCTGAAGGCCCTTGGAATGGGGGACCGCGGCATTGCCGGGGTGTTCATGCGCGTTTCGGCCAGGGTCGTGCTGAAAGGAATGCTGCTGGGTAACGCCCTGGCGCTGCTCTTCTGCCTGGTGCAGGGCCTCACTCATTTCATCCGCCTCAATCCGGACAATTATTTCATATCCTACGTGCCGGTGAGCGTTAACTGGGTGCAGATCCTGGCGGTGGATGTGGTCGCGTTCGGCGCCATCATGCTGCTTCTGCTTATACCATCGCTCTTCATCGCCAGGGTAGACCCTGCGGACACCGTCCGGGTGAAGTGACAAATTTTTTATAAATTTGCAGACTATGTCTATGCTTTCCAGATTATGGTTCCCGGCCGCGGTGGTGTCTGTCGCCATCGCCAGCGTCGTGGCAACCACCGATCCTGTCGAAAGCAGTTACGTGCTTGACTGTCATTCCGAGCGCAGCGAAGGAATCTACTCCCCCCTCCAGGACACCGTCAAATACCCCCTCGGCGCCTACAAACTCCACCGTCGCGGCAACTTCGACGCCGCCGAACTCCCGGACAGCGTGCTGAAAGCCCTGGGCATCACCCTCAAATTCGACGAAGACGACACCATCCCCCGCCTGACCGCCAGGGACACCATCGTGGTGCCGGATTCCCTCCGGGAAATCGACCCCTTCCGCTATAAATACTACGTCGCCCTGATCGATTCCCTCACCCACCGCATAGTGAGCGATTCCCTCCGGAAATCCTACGACAGCCTGATGGTGGCTCTCGACACCCTGCACGCCCGCCTGGATTCGGCGGACAGGTTCAAACTGGACTCCCTGTACTACAGAGATTCCACCATCCGTGCCCGTGAGGCCTTCCTGGCCTGGTACAACGGTTTGAGCAAGGAGGAACGCAAGAAGTATGATTACGAGCAGAAGGTCAAGCGCAAGATGGCCGTTTCGGATTCCCTCGGAAAGATAAAAGAAGAAAAACAGGCTATCCGGGACAGCATAAGGGAGAATACCCCCCGGGTGCTGATGACCTTTGCGATTCCGGATTCCCTGCAGTACAAGCGCGTTATCACCTGGACTCCGGACCCGGAATTCCACGACGTAAAAGCGCGTGTGCCGGATACCACCTACAACCATTACTTCAACGACTATCCCTTCCGGCGGGAGGATGTCAACTCCACCTGGCTCGGAGTGGCAGGCTCGCCGGTGCAGCCATACAATTATTTCCTGCGAAAGGAGGGGGAGAGCCCGGATTTCTATGCCGTAATGGAGCCCTGGAGTTACTCCGCGAAAACTCTCCCGATGTATAACTCCAAGACTCCCTACACGGAACTGGCATATTGGGGCACTCTGATGGCCGGGGACGAGAAGGAGTCCGACAATCTGCATCTCTTCACCACTCAGAACATTCTTCCGGAATGGAACTATTCCCTTCTGTTCGACCGCTGGGGAGGCGGAGGTATGCTGAATTCCGAGACAACCAAGAATAAGACTGTCGCCGTAGGCACCAACTATCTTGGCGAGCGCTACCTGATGCATGCCGGCTACATCTCCAACAGAGTCACCCGCAGCGAGAACGGCGGCCTGGTGGATATTGCGGACGTGCGTGATACCACCATTGATGCCAGGGAGATGCGGGTTGCGCTGGGCAAGGCCAGTTCAGAAATCCGCAAGAAGACCTTCTTCCTGAACCAGCAGTACCGCATCCCCTTCACCTTTATAAACGACTGGAGGATGAAGCGGGATTCCACCTTCGTGCCGGACACCAACGATGTTACTACCGCATTCATCGGCCACAGCACGGAATGGACCCGTTACGGACGCCTGTATACAGATAACATCTCGACTTCGGATGCGATTGGCCGCGCTCTCTACGACAACGTTTTCAACTACAATCCAACCGCAGCCACCGATACCCTCGGGCTCTCCGAACTGGACAACAAGGTGTTCATCCGTCTCCAGCCCTGGTCTGCCGATGCGGCGGTCTCCAAACTGGATGTCGGTATAGGGGACAAGTTGCAGACCTACTTCGACAGCACCGCCACTAACCATCGTTTCCGTGGGAATTCCGTCTACGCATACGCCGGTGCCAACGGACGTCTGTTCCGGAATATGACCTGGAATGCCCGAGGGCAACTTTATTTCGCGGGATATCATGCCGGGGATTTCAATGTGCGGGCGAATGCGGACTACTGCTTCTATCCTTTCCGCAGGGCACGCAAGAGCCCTGTGGCGTTTGGCGCACATTTCAGTACGGTTCTGCGGGATCCTGATTACTATCAGGAGCACATGTATTCCAACCACTACATCTGGAATAACGACTTCGACAAGACATCCATCACCCGCATCGGCGGGCACATAGATATACCCTACTGGAAACTCACCGCAGATGTGAACTACGGCCTGCTGGCGAATAATGTCTACTACGACACCCTGGGCATAGTGCGCCAGAACAAGACGGCGATGAGCGTGCTCTCGGCCAACGTACGCAAAGACTTCGTGATTGCCAACTTCCTGCATCTGGATAACCAGTTGCTCTTCCAGGTATCCTCCAACGAAGAGGTGCTGCCGCTGCCGCGCCTGGCACTGAATGGCAAATACTTCATCCAGTTTATAGTTCAGCGGAACGATATGGGCGAGAAGGTGCTGGAGATGCAGATAGGGGCGAATATGCTATATAACACTCCGTGGTATTCCCCGGCCTGGAATCCAAACCTGGGAGTGTTCCACAATCAGAACAAGGTACGCTACGAGAACGGGCCCATCATAGATCTGTTCGTGAACGCGCAGTGGAAACGCGCCTGCATCTTTATCAAGATAGAAAACGCCGCGATGCGCTGGTTCGACACTGCGGACTACTTCACCGCGCATCATTTCATCAATACCCAGCGGGTGGTTAAATTCGGCCTGTTCTGGCCGTTCTACGTGCAGCCGGGCACCTCTTCAGGAGCGCAATCCACCGGCGGCGGCTCCCGTGGCGGTTCCGGACGCATCAATACTCTGGATTAAGTGAGGAAAGAACCCCATAGCATTGCGATTATTGTGCTGGTGCTGGCTTTGATAGCCGGTTCCATCATTGCGGACGGATATGCCCGCCGGTTGCGTCTGGCTGAGGCTGAGCCTGTGGCCACCGATACCCTCCCGAGGGGAATGTGCGCTAACTACATTATCAGCCCCTACGATTCCATCATTAAGGTTTATTCGGATTCCGCCGGCCTGGATTGGAGACTGGTGGCGGCGGTGATCTACCACGAATCCAAGTTCGACAACGACGTGCGCTCCCATCGGGGTGCCGCCGGGCTCATGCAGATGATGCCTGCAACGGCGGAATGGCTGGGAGCGGATGATATCACCGATCCCATCGAGGGCGTGCGCGTGGGAACCCTTTACCTGAAGCGCCTGCACAACGCCTACCGCGGCCACACTGACGATCCGTTGGAACGCCTGAAATTCGCCCTTGCCGCCTATAACGCCGGGGTCGGTCGCATCCAGGACTGCATCAAATACGCCGCCATCCGCGGAGTGGATTCTTCAAGTTGGGACAATATCGTGATGCTGATTCCGGAAATGAGCGATGACTCCATCCTGGAACTGGACACCATAAAATTCGGAAAGTTCAAAGGCACCGAAACCATCACCTACGTCGATAACGTACTCTCGAAATACGAGCAGTACAAACGCCGCACTGCATATTAATCTTTTGTCAGATACACATCATCTCCCGGTTCGGCGAAGAGGTATTGTTCGCGGGCCAGGGTTTCGAGGGTATCGCGGTCGTTGCTGAGCACGCGGATCTGGCGTTCAAGGTCATCGATCTGTTTCTGGTAATACCTCATCTCCTTGTTCTGCTGGCGGAGGGTGAATCCGGCTCCGATCAGGCGCACTACGCTATCTTTTTTTATAAACAAGAAAATAAGGCAGAGTGCAGTGGAAATGATGAAATAGCGGAGGAAGGAACGTTTTTCTTTGTTGTTCCCGTCCTTCTCTTTATTCCAGATATCCTTGCTGACTTTAGACATTGTCACAAAAATAATTAAATTTGTAGACATTTACCAACTAAGTTTTATGAAACCTACACTTCTTGTTCTCGCTGCCGGAATGGGCAGCCGTTATGGCGGACTCAAGCAGATGGATGGGCTTGGTCCTTCGGGAGAAACCATTATAGATTATTCCATCTACGATGCCGTGAAAGCCGGATTCGGCAAGGTTGTCTATATCGTGCGCGAGTATTTCCTTGAAGATATGAAGGCCCTCGTCGCCAAGAAATATGCCGGTGTGAAATGCGTGGACGGCACTCCTCTGGAGTTCGTTTTCGTCACCCAGGAACTTAACAAGATTCCGGCAGGTTTTGTGCTGAACCCGGAGCGTCAGAAGCCCTGGGGCACAGCCCATGCCGTGCTGATGGCGAAGGACGTGATCGACGGCCCGTTCGTAATCATCAACGGAGATGACTACTACGGAAAGGATTCCTTCAAAGTGGCCGCCGAATGGTGCAAGGCCCACGAGAAGACCACGGGGCAGTATGCCATCATCGGTTTCGAACTGGACAAGACCCTGAGCGAGAGCGGCAGCGTTTCCCGCGGCATCTGCCATTACGATGCAGACAGGACTCTCACCAGCGTTATCGAGCACTTGAACATTGCCAAGGAGGCCGACGGCGTGGTTTATGGGGATAATTCCGTGAGCGGAGAAACCCATATAGTGCTGGACGGCAAGGCCCTGTGCTCCATGAATATGTGGGGCTTCACCCCGGATTATTTCGCGAAGAGCGAAGCCATCTTCAACGAGTTCCTGAAGGCCAATATCAACGAGCTCAAGAAGGAATTCTATATCCCATACGCCATCGACTGCATGGTCAAGGACGGCAGTGCCCGCACCGAGGTGCTTTCCACTCCTTCCAGCTGGTTCGGCGTAACGTACAAGGAAGACCGTCCCGGCGTAGTGGCGAAGTTCGCCAAACTGGTTGCCGACGGAGTTTATCCTTCACCTCTTTATTGATATGCCCAGGCGCGGTAATTACGATGTGCTGGGAAAGTATTCCTGGTGCATTCCTTCCGGTGGCGATATAGTCATCCTAATACTGATGCTCCTGCTGGGCGCCCTTCTGGGCTCGGGCCTGGTGCTGATTCTGTCACTGTGCTTCGGCGCTGAGAATGCTGCCGAGTTCACTACAAAATACACCACGTTGATCTCCTATCCCATAATGTTCATCCCTCCTATGCTTTGGGCCGCTGGCCGCAGCCGCAGGAACAGGATGGAATACAAGGGCTTGGCCCTGGACAATGGTAATGTGGCCCCTCACGGCTGGCTGCTTTGCGTGCTGATGGTGATGGCGGGAACCCTGGCCGCCGGAATAGTAGGGGATTTATCCACCTCCTGGCTGCCGCCTATGCCCGCATGGCTGGAACAGGCTCTGAAGGGCCTTACCACCGGCGACTTCTGGATCAACTTCATCTGCGTGAGCCTGTTCGCTCCTTTCTTCGAGGAGTGGCTCTGCCGCGGCATGGTGGAGCGCGGACTGCTCGGGCGTGGCGTGAAGCCTGTCTGGGCGATTGTGCTTTCCGCCCTCTTCTTTGCGCTTATCCATCTGAACCCCTGGCAGGCGATTCCCGCCTTCCTGCTCGGCTGCCTCTTCGGCTATGTCTACTATAAGACCGGTTCGCTGAAACTGACGATGCTGATGCATTTCACCAACAACACTTTTGCGCTGGTGATAGGGCACGTGGAGTCGTTAAAAGACGCCGAGACCTGGATGGATGTCCTGGGTCCCGGCTACTGGTACTGTGCGATTGCCGCCGTGCTGCTTCTGGTTCTGGTGATTAAGGCCTTTGCCAAGATTCCCATGGAGCGCTCCGCCGGCGGCTTCGAGGTCCTGCCCTCAGCGTTCGAAGACTAGTAGTTCGTAATGTTGTAAGACAGGCAGTTCGTCATGCCCGACCTGATCGGGCATCCCCCTTCTGGTATCCGCAATACTATTATATTCAAAAGTGGGCAAGGTCTAACTTTAGGTGGCAGACCTTGCCCGTTAAACTATATTATAATGGCGAAAAGCGGGCAAGGTCCCTGGCATAGAATTAGACCTTGCCCACCTGAAGCGATACTTTAGTAGTTTTCGCTAGTGAATGCGGAGGATATCCGCTCTGCGTTCTGCCGCCAACTGTTCTGCATTCTGGCAAGAGCCAAACGGATTGGGGGTGTGGGTGAAGCGTTTGTCGGCCACGCCTACAAGGATGGGGCGGCCGAAATGGCGCAACGCAGGCAGATTTTCCAGCAATTCCCAGTTCTGCTCGGCGGTCTTGGCAAAGCCGAAACCCGGATCCAGTATCCAGTCCTTGATGCCAAGGGCCTCCGCCTTGGCAGCAAAGCCCTCGAAATACTCATCCACTGCCTTTACAATCCCCTGCGGATAATCCGTCAGGGCATCCATGGACCGCGGATTGCCCCGTTTATGCATGGCAACATACGGCAGGCCCAGTTCCGCCACGGTCTCCAGCATCGCCGGATCGTCTTCTCCCGCCGAAATATCATTCACCAGGAACCGCCCGACCAACCTCTCAACCCGCCGCACAATCTCTGAACTTGTCGTATCGATTGATATCGCCGGAAGACTGGAATTGGTTTCTGTTGGAGCGGAGGGTATACCCATCATCCGTGCGTCGCGAAGAACCGGTTCCAGCCGCCGCCACTCCTCCTCGACGGGCACATCCACCGCACCGGGGCGGGTGGAAACCGCACCGAAATCGATAATGCTGCAACCGCGGGCCACCAGATCCGCGATACGCGCCCTCGCAGCCTCGAGCGACATAGCCCGGGTCTCCGGCCGGAAAGAATCCGGCGTCAGATTGACAACTCCCATCAGAATCATAGCACAAATATACAACTATTGCCACAAACTTGGCCGCCCTGCCTTTTGCCGACTGGCAAATAATTTACTATCTTTGCGTGTTATGCTGATAGTCCTTGAAGGCCTGGACGGAGCCGGAAAATCCACCCAGGTGCGCAAACTCCGCGAATACCTCGGGCAGAAATGCCCGAAACTGGAATATATCCACTTCCCCCGCTACGAAGCCCCCGTCTACGGCGGGCTGATCAGCCGTTTTCTTCGCGGAGAATTCGGCCCCATCGATCAGGTGCATCCCCAATTGGTGGCACTTCTCTTCGCAGAAGACCGCCACGGTGCGGCTCCGCAGATACGCGAAGCCCTGAACAACGGCGCCACCGTACTGCTGGACCGCTACGTCTATTCCAACATAGCATATCAGTGCGCGAAACTGCCCAATCCCAATGAGGCGGAAACCTTGAGGGAGTGGATCCTGAACACCGAATTCGGGGAATTCGAAGAGCCCCGGCCGGACCTCAACATCTTCCTGAACGTGCCCATCGGCTTTGTGGAGCAGAATATCACCTCCACCCGCAAGGGCGCGGACAGGGCCTACCTGCAGCACGCCCAGGACATCCACGAGGCGGACATCGAATTCCAGAAACGGGTGCGGGCGATGTACCTGCGCCAGGCGGAAGTGGACAAGGGCCTGGAGGTCGTGGATTGTTCGGATGCCGATGGCGGCATGCTCCCGCCGGATGACATCTTCGCAAAGATCAAAGCCTTGGTAGACAGCAGGTTATGAACGGATTCAAGAGGATATGCGCGGTGATTATGGGGATGGTGCTGCTGATTGCAGGCATCCTCAAGATGATGGATCCGGTAGGCTCCGGTCTGGTGATGGACGAGTACTTCAAGTTCTTCCACCTGGGATTCCTGAAACCAGCATCCCGCATAATCGCTACCGCATTCGCGCTGATTGAAAGTCTGCTCGGCGCCGCCCTGATTTCCGGGGTGTGGCGCAAGACCATCGCCATCATCAGCGGCATACTGATGGTTTTCTTTACTGCCATCACCATCTTCCTCTATATCGCCCATCCTGCCATGGACTGCGGATGTTTCGGGGAGGCGGTGCATCTGAACCATGCGCAGACTCTGCTTAAAAACCTGATCCTGGATGCCCTCTGGTGCCTGGCGTTCATCCCCCTGGGCAAACTGGGGCTGCCGCAGCGCATCAAATACGTAAGTTTCTCGCTGGCAGCCATTTCGCTGGTGCTCTTCCTGCTATTCAGCGCCCTATCCATCCCCCTGCGGGACTATACCAAATTCAAGCCCGGCACAGAACTGGACGAGACCACGCTCTCATTCTATGACGCCAATTACAACTATGTGGATTCGCTGGCGCTGGAGGGAGATGTAATGCTGATTTCCGCATACGATGCAGATAAATTCGGAAAGGAAGAGACGGAACGCGTGACCGCATTTGCCGAACAGGCTTCCGCCAACGGTTTCACCGTGCTGTTTCTGGTTGTATCCACCCCGGATGAAATATCCGAAAAAGGCTTCAATCCGGTGCTTCTGACATTCACTTACTTCGGAGACCGCAAGGAACTGATGACGTTGAACCGCTCCAACGGAGGCGTTACTTACATCTCCGACGGGCAGATTATCCGCAAGTGGGCGTACAGGAACCTTCCGAACGATAATCTGGAACTGACGGCGCTCAAAAGCAAGGCCCCGATGGATGTGCTGCTTGCGCGGCAGAATCGCACCAGGGCCCTGTTTCAGGGATTCACCCTATATCTATTTGCAGTATTGTTGCTGCTATAGCCTCTAGTAAACTACCACCTGATAAGGCATGCGTGCAATAATCCGGGGCTCGGTGAGCTTCTGGAAGGCCTTCACGTAGTCATGCTCGGTGGTCTGACCCAGACTGGCCATGAGGCTCTCCATGGTGGTGAGAGGCTTGGGATACTCCATCACGCATACATCCTCGGCACCGATGGAGGAGGCAGCGTAATTGATGGCATCTTCAAGAGTGCCGATTTCATCAACAAGGCCGATTTCAAGGGCGTCTGCACCGGTCCATACACGGCCCTGGCCAATCTCGTCCACGCGTTTCTTTTCCAGGCCGCGGCCTTCTGCCACGATGGAAGTGAAGGTGTCGTAAACCGCCTCGATGCTGCGAAGCATGAAGTTGTATTCGGCCTGATCGAAAGGCCGGGTCAGATTCATCATATCGGCATGCTTGTGGCTCTTGGCATTGAAAACGCCAACGTGCGCCACATCCTTAAAGGTCTTGCTGGCTTCGGGAATCATACCGAACACGCCAATGGAACCGGTAAGAGTGGTCGGATTCGAGAAGATCTTGCTGCAGTTGTTGGAAATCCAGTATCCGCCGGAAGCCGCCAGGGAGCCATAGGAGGCAATCAGCGGAATCTCCTCGCCGAGCAGGTCGAGTTCGTGCTTGATCTTCTCCGATGCCAGCACGCTTCCGCCGGGAGAATTAACGCGAAGCACCACTGCCTTGATGCCCTTGTCTGCGCGTATCTTGTCGATTTCCTTTGCAAAACGGTCTCCTGCCACATTCTCCAGGCCTTTGCCATCCACGATTTCTCCATCCGCATAAAGCACGGCGATTTTCGCCTTTGCGCGGAAGTTAGGCACCACCTTGGCGTTTGCATAATCGGCGAAGGGGATGAACTTGACATCCTTGAAATCCTTCTCCACCGCGAGGGCAGCCAGCCTGTGCTTGAGGGAATCCCGGGTGAGAACGGCATCCACCAGGCCCGCCTTCAGGAAATCCTCCGGCATGCAGAGTTCAAGGTTGTTGATCATCCGGTCTAGTTCGGCCAGGGGAAGGTTGCGGCTTTCCGCGATGGCGCCGCCTATGCTCTCCCACATGGATGCCACCATGCGGTTGTACTGCTCTTTGTTCTCTTCGCTGGGACTGTTGCGCACGAACATCTCGCCTGCGGATTTATACTTGCCGTGGCGGATGAGTTGCATGTTGATGCCAGCCTTATCCAACAGGTCCTTTAGGTAGAAGGACTGGGAGCAAAGGCCTACCATGGCACCATCAGCACCCTGGTATTCAGACATATAGATCTTGTCGGCAACGGAATTCAGATAGAGATTCCCCACACCGGGAGATTCTGTCCAGGCGACTATCGCCTTGCCGCTGCGGCGGAAGTTTTCCAGAGCGGTTCGGAGTTCCCCAAGTTCGGAGATGCCGGTGGCGCTGACATCAGATTTCAAGTATATGAACTTGACGCCGGGGTCGGTGGCTGCAAAGTTGATTGCCTGCACCGCCTTGAAGAGGCCCAGGGTTACCTGGTTCTGGCCCTGCACCATAGCCATCGGATCGGCGGGCTTTTCCTGCTCGGTGATGGTTACTTCCGAAAGATCGATTGTGAGCACGCCGGTCCTGGGAAGAACCTTGCTGCCTTTCCCGCTTGTTTCAGATGCTGAACCGGCAATGGCGGCGATGATCATGAATACGAAAATGTTCGCGATCAGAATGCCGCAGATGACGGCCAGAAGCATTTTGAAGAACTGTTTCATCCTTTTGTCAATTATTTTCGCAAATATAGCATTTTCCTCTTTCTTATCCTTTATATTTTTCTATCTTTGCGAAAGCGATAGAAACAATAACCAAAACATAATCAATATGGCAAACAAGTACGCAGGAACACAGACCGAGAAGAACCTCCAGGCCGCATTCGCCGGGGAGAGTCAGGCTCGCAACAAGTACACCTATTTCGCATCCGCAGCCAAGAAGGAAGGCTTCGAGCAGATCGCTGCTCTCTTCCTTGAGACTGCAGACAACGAGAAAGAGCACGCCAAGATGTGGTTCAAGGAGCTCGAGGGCATAGGCGACACCGCCGCCAACCTTGCTGCTGCCGCAGATGGCGAGAACTTCGAATGGACCGATATGTATGAAGGGTTCGCAAAGACTGCCGAGGCCGAAGGCTTCAAGCCCCTTGCAGCCAAGTTCCGCATGGTCGCAGCAATCGAAAAGAGGCACGAGGAGCGCTATCGCGCCCTTCTGAAGAATGTCGAGACTGCCCAGGTCTTCGAGAAATCAGAGGTCAAGGTGTGGGAATGCCGCAACTGCGGCCACATCGTGGTAGGCACCAAGGCTCCCGCCATGTGCCCCGTGTGCGCACATC